>NZ_JAKZGG010000025.1:0-47933 GCF_022549455.1 Acinetobacter sp. NIPH 1852
TCTAAACTAAGTGGTACAGAAACAATTCGAGGCATGTGTGAACATCTGTTAACTAAAAAAACTTTTTCGCATGATTAGTTATTTTTGTCAACTTATGAAGTTCTCAACATTACTACCAATTGGTTTATTTTTCTCTGCAGCACGCTCGCCAACACGACCAATAATCACCACATCATTTTCATGCAGAAGATTAAAACTTTGTTCAAGAAAATCGCCTTTTTCTTGAATTTTGCTGCTGGTTAAACCGTATTGTTTCTCGATTAACTCCGAAATATGATTGAGCAGGTTATTACTATAATCGAGTGCTAACTCACTTTGCTTTTGCTCTAACTCAGCAAGCTCTTTGAGCAACATGGCATTACTCTCAAAGCCAATCACACCGCTAATTTCACCTAAATGATAGCTTGCAGGATAATAGTCCAAGATTTGCAACAGTACTAATTCTCTTTGCGTTTGTTTCGCAACCCAAACTGCAGCCTCAGCCACAGCATCAATACAAGGTGAAGAATCAATACATGCAATTACGCGATTCATGTTGGCCTCTCTTTAGGTTTGACACCTTAGGTCTTCTACTTATTTTTAACTTAACACAGATAAAAGCAGGATAGGTTAAATTTATGTATAGAATCTCATACGCTTTTTAATGCTTTTTATTCAGTTCTATAACGAATCAATTTTGCTGGATTCCCTGCCACAACGGCATAATCTTCAATATCTTTGGTCACCATACTATTCATCCCAATCACAGCATGGTTTCCGATTTTGACCCCATCTTTGATCCCAACATGCGCTCCTAACCAAACATCTTTGCCGATCTCAATACCCTTTGATGTCACGGGTTGCTGATAGATGGGACGGTCCAGTTCTATCCCATGATCAAAAGCATATAAATGGCTATAGGCTGCTATTCTGACTTGATCGTGGAGCTGAATCCCTGCTCGCCCACCATCCAAAATACTATGATGGTTTATTGCAACCTCATTGCCAATAACTAAAGGACCATGCAAGGTACAATCAGCGGCAATGAAAGTATTATCACCAATGGTAATTTTGCGTCCAGGCTCAGCAAAAATATGAGCTAATGGTGAAATAAAACAATTCTGACCAATCTCAACTGTTTCCATTTCCATCAAATACGCTTGATATTCAGCTTGCCATGCTTCAGCCCATTCACGTTGTTTCGGCTTGAGCGACCAATACAACCACGGCATATAATTGAGACGATGTTTATGCTGCTCTCTATATTTTAATAAAGGATCATTCATCAAGTTGTTGCCTCTCTACCCCTTTCAATTGCTCACGCCCTGAGAGCGAGGAACACCGTTCCGCAAGCTCGCAAGAGAGGGCATGCAAATTCTAATCTTCAACATGTAGATGCTCACGCCCTCTAGTAACATCTTGAAGTTTTTGTCTTAAAGGTTCAATTTGATGAACTTGTAGCCGTGCCTCAATAAAAACACCATTTTCGCTATAACTTTCTTGATATTCGATGTGTTGCTGCACAAGCTCATATTGAATAATTGCCCATTCATTAAATAGACAACTCAATTGAATCTGTTTTTTCTCAATCAGCTCAATTTTTTCAGCCAATAGCAAACATTGCCCAGCACAACCACCATAAGCACGAACCAAACCACCCGTACCAAGCTTAATACCACCATACCAACGATTGACCAATACAATCACATTGGTCAGATCATTCCCTTCGATGGTTGCTAAAATCGGACGTCCTGCGGTGCCAGAAGGTTCACCATCATCATTAAATCGAACATGATGTCCAATCTTCCATGCCCAACATTGATGTGTCGTCGATGGATCTTTCACTTCTTCTAAAAAGTTTTTGACCTGCTGTTCATTTTCAACAATCGCAGCAATCGCTTGGAAACGACTTTTTTTAATTTCTTCTTCAAAAGTTACCGAATTGGCAATGGTGAATGGCATAAAACATAAATACAAACTTTAAAAAATGATTATAGCAATTTTCTGGCGCGATGTAGGGCGCGATGATAGGGTCTGTTGACATTCCATTATAAAAAATGGGTGTGATGACTGATTATCACCACACCCGACGATAAAGGTTTCAAATCAGCAGAAACTATCGTTCACGTAATGCTTCTTTGGCTTTATTAAATGGTTTAAGCAAATAATCCATAATGGTTTTTTGTCCAGTCCGAATATCTACAGTAGCCACCATACCAGGGGTAATATCGAATGCTGTACCCGCTTTGTTATAAAGTCGATCTGAATCTGTCCGAATATAAACACGATAATAAAACTGATCTTGCTTCACTTCATCACGAATGGTATCTGGTGAAATCGTGGTGACTTTACCTTCTAGCCCACCATACACTGCATAATCATAAGCCGTGATTTTGACCAAAGCTTCTTGATTTGGATGAATAAAGGCAATATCACGTGGGGAAATACGTGCCTCGATTAACAATTTATCCTCTAAAGGCACAATCGTCATCAACTTACCATTTTGAGGAATGACGCCACCTTCAGTCGTCACATCAATCTCTTTCACTACACCACGCACAGGCGCTCTAAATACAGCACGTTGTAAGCTATCACTTCTTCCTTTGACCACTTGTAGTTGAGTTTGAATATCGGTATTGGCTTTTGATAATTCCTCACGTGCTTTTACATAATATTGATTACGAATATCATTGATTCTATTTTGTAAATCATTGGCTTCACGCTTTAAACGTAACACTTCAACTTCGCTGGCGGCCCCTTTTGCAACCAACGGCTCAGTCATAGCCAATTCTTGTTGCACCAACTTAAGTGCTTGTTGATTACCAGAAATAGCCTCTTCTAAATTCATGCGACGTGAATAATAAAGTGCTGTTTCTTCTTTTATGAGTTTAGGTTCTTTTAAAACTTCTTCTGGAAAAACCAAAGCAGTATTACTGACTTCTGCACGTAAACGCGCTGCTGTCGCTTGTGCAGAACTCAGTAAAGATTGTGACTCTCCCACATTTGAAGCAAGACGTGTCGGATCTAACTGCGCTAGTATTTGTCCTTTTTCAACGATATCGCCTTCTCTAACAGCGAGTTTAGTTAAAATCCCCCCTTCAAGTGATTGAATGGTTTGCTCTTTTGAAGAAGGGACAACTTTACCCGTACCTGTCGATACTTCTTCTAAACTAAATGCCCATGCCCACACGAGCAATATCACTAAACCAATCCCAATTAACCATACAATAACCGATGAACCAGGTAACTTCGGTTCCTTGTAACTCACATTCATGGGACGACTGCTGGTTTGTTCTTGCTCACTCATGAATTATCCTCTTTATTTTATTAAACTATTTTTTGTTTTGCCGATGATTGTTGCAAGACTTTATCAGCAGGTCCATCCATGACAATTTTGCCATCATTCATCACAATAATACGATCAACCAATTCCAACACCGCTCGGCGATGTGTCGCGACGATTAAAGTACGATAGCCCAGCCACCCCTTTAAATGATCTATTAATTGTTTTTCTGCGACATCATCAATCGCGGCAGTCGGTTCATCGAGTAGCAAAATATTCGGCTCACGGACTAATAATCTTGCGAGCAACAATGCTTGTCTTTGCCCACCAGAAAAGCCTACGCCCCCCTCTAAAACTAGATGATCCAAACCTTCTTTCTTTTCTTGAACGAAACTCAATGCACCTGTCACTTTTAAAGCTTTTAAAAGATCTTCATCGCGTGCCAACGGCGCACCTAAAGTTAAGTTTTCACGAATAGTTCCATAGAAAAGATAGGCGTTCTGGTTGAGTAACCCCATATCACGACGGACATCAGCAGGGTCAATCAAACTCATATCCAAATCATCTAAGTGTACCGAACCTGAATTTGGAGTCTGCATTGCAGAGAGAATTTGCAATAACGTTGATTTACCAGCGCCATTTCGACCGAGAATAGCAATTCGCTCACCCGCCCGAATCTTTAATTTTGGAATCGCTAAGCTTGGTCGAGGATCATCTTCACCATACTGGAATACCACATTTTTCAGCTCATAATCACCATGTAATACTTCTTTATGTACCAAATGTGCATGATCAGCTTGATCAACTGGGCGCTGCATCAATTCATCTAAACTTTGCTTTGCCACTTTTGCTTGTTGAAAGCGACCAAGAATACCAGTGATCTGTGATATTGGCGCCAACATCCGTGATGATAAAATCGAACAAGCAACCAGCGCACCTGTGGTCATTTCACCTTCCATCACAGCAAAACACCCAACCAATACCACAATGGCATAAGTAAGCCCTTGTAGTTTCTGCGTCCAAGCTGTCAGTACACCAACAATTTTACGTTGTTGCATACTAATATCCGCAGAAATCTCATTCATATGATTCCACTGATTTTGGAAACGAGACTCTGCACGTAATAGCTTAATATCTTCAATCCCTTGTACAGCCTCAACCAAAATTGCATTACGAATTGAGGATTCACGCATACCTTCTTGTGCAAGTTTAGCTAGCTTCTTTTGTACCAAGATTGCAGGCAAAATCATTAGCGGTACGATCAACAACATCACCCAAAATAAGTTTCCGCCAATAATTGCAAAGATAAACAAGAATAAAAAGAAGAAAGGAAGATCTGCAATCGCACCCATCGTGGTTGAAGTGACAAGTTCTCGCACCCCTTCCAATTCACGAATCTGAGATATGAAGGTTCCCGTTGACTTCGAGCGCTCGCTATTTTTGATTCTTAATGCATGACCAAACACCCGATCAGAAATACGTAGATCTGCACGCTTCCCAATAATGTCAGAGATATAAACACGCGAAATACGCAGAACAAACTCAAAGATTGCTGCAATCAGTACACCACCAGCAAGCACCCAAAGTGTAGGTATCGACTGTGAAGGAACAACACGGTCATAGACTTGCATCGAAAAAACGATGGTCGCCAATGCCAAAACATTTGCAATCAAAGATGCAAACATAATATCAATATAGCGCTTCCAATCACTTAAAACGATTGACCAAAACCAGCTTGGCTTATAGGGCTTAATATACTCATCAATACGTGCATCAGGAACGGACTGCTCAGGGCGTAAAATATACACACTTTTTACAATGTGTTTTAAAGCACCTACTGCGAACTTTTGTGATAAACCTTGATCGCCACTGAGTTGAATACTGACATGCCCAGAGCCATCTGCTTTATCAATGACCCCCACTTGGCCATCGGCCAGTTCAACTAATATCGGTAAGCGCCACGGGTTAATGACATCATTGCTGAATTTTACTCTGCGTAAAGTGAGCCCAATTTGCCGACTGATCAACGTCAAAACCTCATCAAGATTCTGATTTTGATTCCAGTCCAACTGTAAGCGTACACGCTCTTCCGAAGGCTCAATCCGATAATGCTTGGCAATGGTTAATATTGCCTGTAACCAAGGTTGGTAATCTATTTTTGTCATCATTGTTGCACCTCAAACCCTTGAATTTTTATATTATTCAGGTCATAGGCTTGGCGAGAACGGCCTGTGGCTGCAATATATTGAGCGATACTACTGTAAATATCATAACGTGCTATTTCGACTTCTGTGTTTGCACTATGAATGGCTTGTTCAGCATTAAGTAAGTCAACCAGTGTACGTGTTCCCAATTTATATTGTTCCTGATAAAGCTCGCGTGTCCGTACAGTGGTTGCTTGTTGTCCTGCTAACACTTGCATTTGACGTTGCTTATTTTCAATTTGCTCTCGACTGGTTCTGATCTGATCCAGCACATTTAAGTAAACTGTATTTACCTGTGCTTTTGCCGCTTCTTCAGCAAAACTAGCGGCTCTAATTCTCGAAGATGTCGCACCGCCTTGATAAAATTGGCTACTTGCTTCCAACATAATCGCGCTATCAAAGCCACCATTTTTATCATTGTTTGGATTGCGCCCATGTATTGCTTGGCTTAACTCACCTTTTACAGCCAATGTTGGATAATTACTGACTTTGGTTTGTATTTTCTGACTACGCGCAACCTCAATTCCAGCCTGCGCTGCAATCATTTGAGGAATGGTATTAAATTGTGGCTCTACATATAAATCAGATTGTTTAATAAAATCATCTGTAATCGCCCATTGAACATTACGCGCATCAAAACCTAATAATGTATAAAGATGTTGTTGAAACTGACTGAGTAATGATTGTTGTGCAATCAACGCTGATTGAGCTGATTGCAAATATGATTGTGCTTGGACAGGATCTGCCTGACTACTAATCCCTGCATTTGCTCTTAAGTTCGCCATTTCCTGAATACGTTTAACCCCAGCAATCCGCTGATTGGCAATTCTTATGAGCTTTTGATAACGCTGAATATTAATAATCGTTTGTGTTACATCCAGCGAGATATCATCAATTTTGACTAAAACATTCGCTTGTTCTATTACTAATTTTGCTTGTTCAGTGGTAACGCCAGACTTCACCTTCCCAAAGTCATACAGCATTTGAGAGGCATTTAAAGCTAATACTTGTCGACCTCGCTCCCCCTTTCTCGTCAAATCACCTGTATTCACGCCCCCTGAAATTTGTGGATAAAAGCCTGCTTTCGCTACATCTATATTGGCATTCTGTGCGGCTAAAGTTGCTAGGGTTTGTGAAATTTCAGGATTGCGCTGAACTGCAATCTGTATCGCATCTTTTAATGTTTTGTTTTGGTTCTCCCATAATGCAGTAGGCACAACATCCATTGGACGACCAGATCCAACGACAGGTAATTCAGTAGGCGATGAATGAAGTGAAAAATTGCTCAACTTCTGCATACTTGCAGTTTTAAATTCATCATTACTTTTAGGCGTAAATAGCTGAGACAAATTATTCTTGAGAGAATGATACTGTTCGCTTGGCGTTGAGGCATGTGTAACGGGTACAGATAAAGTTGCTATACAAAATAGCCACTTTAGATCTATACATGTTTTACGTGATCCTTCATCTATATCTATATCTTTATTAATGCTCATATTCTTGTCATGTAATTATCGTTCAAAGCGTCTTCATTCTACTCTTATTTTTGTAGAAAACACCACGTTTCAAATGCCAATTTCTCGACGGATAAGTGTTTGTTTTTTGTAAATTAGTTCACACTTTTCTTATCATGCAACGGGGATGGTACATGCACCACCCAATCAAAAAACTTATATTTATTAATAAAATAGGGAGAAAAACACCAGATCACAGTCAAATTCAAATTTCTCGTAACATGATGATTGCTACTGGCATAAAAAAAGAACCCTGAAGGTTCTTTTTCAAAGCTCAAATCTATTGTCTAAACAACAAAATCATCACCCAAATAAACTTTACGTACTTGCTCATTATCAAGGATTTCTTGCGGCGTGCCTTCAGCAATCACTGCCCCCTCACTAACGATATAGGCTTTTTCACAAATTGCCAGCGTTTCTCGTACATTATGATCCGTAATAAGTACGCCAATTCCTCTGTCTTTAAGGGTCTGAATAATGTCCTTAATATCACCTACAGAAATAGGATCTACACCTGCAAATGGCTCATCCAGCAGCATAAATTTAGGGTCAGCAGCCAAAGCACGTGCAATTTCGGCACGACGACGCTCACCACCAGAAACACTCATGCCTAATGAATCTTTAATATGATTAATTTTAAAATCATTTAATAATTCATTCAGACGTTGCTGACGTTGCTGCTTATTCAAATCTTTACGCGTTTCCAAAATCGCCATAATGTTTTCGGCAATGGTCAACTTTCTAAAGATCGAAGCTTCCTGAGGTAAGTAGCCAATTCCTTTACGGGCGCGCTCATGCATGGCAAGATCAGATAAATCAAGATCATCTAAATGAATCTCGCCTTTATCCATTCGAACCAAACCAACGACCATATAAAAGCTCGTCGTTTTACCCGCACCATTCGGACCAAGCAATCCGACAATTTGCCCACTTTGCATGGTAAAAGACACATCTTTTACCACCCAACGTTTACTATAGTTTTTCGCTAGATGCTTAATACATAAAGTTTGTGGTTGTTGCACCGATTGTTCCATTAATCACGCGCCCCTGGAAAACTTTTTGAACTTGATGGTGGAATAATAATTTGCACACGATTTGTTGAAGAACCTTGAGCCTCAACATCGCCTTTATTCATACTATATTTTAAGCTATCACCACGAATACTTGAGCCATTCTGATAAAGATAGGCCTTTCCAGATAAAGTCAGAATACCCGTATCCGCATTATAAACAATCTGTTGTGCTTCACCGCGCGCTAAACCCTTATTCGTATCAATTTGCTGCTGAAATTTCGCCAGTTGCCCTTTAGCCGTAATGGTCTGAATTTCTTTTTTACTATTTAAGGTAGCAATAATTGAATCTGCCTGAAGTCTCATCGTTCCCTGTTCAATCACAACATTTCCCGTATAAGTTGTGATACCTGTTCGATCATTGTATGTGGCACGATCTGCAACTAAAGAAAGTTGTTGATTACGATCAGACGGCAAAGCAAAGCTTGAACTGGAAAATAATGCAGCCACAGCAATACAAGTAAACTGTTTTAAGAAAGTAAAACGATATTTAGAATTAAGAGCTTGGCGCATACTTTCCTCGAACTTTATAAAATTCATATTGACCATCATTCAAATTTGCTTTTAAACCCTGACTCACAAATTCGGTTGTTGGGGATTGAACAATGACTTGGTGTTGGGTTTCTAGTTCTCTTGTTTTTGGATAACCGGTAATTTCATCTGTATGAAACTCCATGTTGCCCTGATCCGACAAGTTTGTGACGACAACATCTCCAGCCAATACAATTTTACGGTTTTCATCATAACCATTTGCTCGTAGGGCAGAAAAAGTGGCATCAGGTTTTCCCTGTTTGTACATAACCGCTTTAAGTTGGTCAAGCTGCGAGGTTTTCTGCTGCATATCCTGCTGTAGTTGTTTTACTTCAGCACGAATGTACAAATTACCCTGTTCATCTGTTTGCGTTAAATGAACCCCGTGCGCTGAATAAGTCATATTCTTCGCTGAGTCTACATCCAACTTTTTTGCTTTGCCACTAAAGTAGTAAAAGCCGCCACTTACAGAAGCGACCACAATAGCAACAACATATAAAACTTTGGTATCCATAAACAGGGTTACCTAACCTTTGAGCAAATCAACGCTATTAAGTATATTAATGTGGTACCGCAAGATATTTTTCAAGCAGCTCTTGGTAAACACCTTTTGCCATCAATAACATATCACAGACCTCTCTTACAGCCCCACGGCCACCCATTGCTTGCGTCACCAAGTGGGCACGTCGACGTACTTCTTCATGGCCATTCGGTACTGTAATACTCATACCCGCAATGGCAAATGCAGATAAATCAGGCCAATCATCGCCCATATATAAGCAGTCTTCAGGTAAGATATTGAACTGCGCACAAGCTTCACGTAGTGCCACGCCTTTATCTTCACGCCCTTGGAAAACCAAATCCACACCCAAATCCGACATACGTTTTTCCACAATATGACTTTTACGACCCGTGATAATAATCACTTTCATGCCCGCTTTTTGAACCAATTTCATCCCTAAACCATCGCGAATATCAAATGATTTAATTTCATCGCCAGAATTGGTTAAGGTTACAAAGCCATCGCTTAAAATCCCATCCACATCAAGCACCAGTGCTTGTAAATGACGTGCTTGTTCTTGTAAAGCATACGATGCCATGGCTTAATTTACTCCAGCTTCAATAAGATCGTGCATACTAATAACACCAATTACTTTTTTAGCATCATCAACAACAACGAATTGGTTAATTTTTTTCTCATGCATTTTTTCCAATGCTTCTACTGCTCGAGCTTCTTGAGAAATCGTCATCGGATTTTCCGTCATCACAGCGGATACAGCAGCATTCACATCAAAACCCTGTTGCCGATCGATCATTCGACGCAAATCACCATCAGTAAAAATCCCCAATAAGGTATCTTGCTCATCCACAACAGTGGTCAGGCCCAACCGTTTATCAGAAATCTCGTACAGCACCTTATTCATCGGTGTATCAGGATGAACTTTTGGCAACTCTGCACCGGTATGCATCAAGTGTTTTACATGTAAAAGTAGACGTTTACCAAGTGCGCCCGCAGGATGTGAACGCGCAAAATCATCAGCGGTAAATCCACGCGCTTCCAATAACGCAACTGCCAAAGTATCACCTAACACAAGTGTTGCAGTGGTACTCGATGTCGGTGCTAAACCTAAAGGACAGGCTTCATCTGCTAAACCCAGCGTCAAAGCAATATCCGCATTTTGTGGCATTGGACCTTTATCATCACGACTAATGGTAATCAAAGGCACTTCTAGATGCTTGATTAAAGGCATCAACATCATAATTTCATCACTCTTTCCAGAGTTAGAAATCGCAATCAAAACATCTCCACGCACCAACATGCCTAAGTCACCATGTCCTGCTTCACCGGGATGCATAAAGAATGATGGCGTACCTGTTGAAGCAAAAGTCGCTGCCATTTTGCGACCGATATGACCTGATTTGCCCATACCCGTGATCACGACGCGCCCTTTGCACTGCAATAAGATTTCACATGCACGATCAAAGCGCTCATCAATTTGTGTGGCAAGCACTTCTATGGCTTGTTGTTCAATACGCAAGGTTTCCAATGCGCTTTTTTGGAAATTTATGACTTGTGACATGTGAGTTTGACTCAAAGTAATGCTCAATCCACTTGATAGTAGATGATTTTAATCAAAAGAATACGGCAGATTCTAGCATAACTGTGAATTATACACGTTTCTAAATGTATAAGTTTTCAAGGAAGATGAAGAGATATAAAACAAGCTAAAATCAACCATAATAAAAATACTTGTTCCCTCTGATCTTTTTTCTCCAGACAACTTTATGAAATATGGTGCATACGTTATGATGAATCACGATTTTTGTAGAGTGTTTGAAAACCCTTATGCAACCTTTTGTTTTATATAACTCAGAGCAACGTAAAAAAGTTGAATTTGTCCCACGTAACGAAGGACAAATCGATATCTATGTCTGTGGTATGACCGTATACGATTACTGTCATATTGGACATGCTCGCGTTATGGTTGCATTCGACTTCATTACCCGCTTCTTGCGTAGTCAAGGCTGGAAAGTTCGCTACATTCGCAACATTACTGACATAGACGACAAAATCATTGCACGTGCCAATGAAAATGGTGAAAGCATTCAACAACTCACTGCTCGATTTATTGAGGCAATGAATGAAGATGCGACAAACTTAGGTTGTATTGCACCTGATGAAGCACCGAAAGCCACAGATTATATTGATCAGATGCAAAGCATGATCAGCACTTTAGTAGATAAAGGTGCGGCTTATCCTGCTGCAAATGGTGATGTCTATTTTGAAGTGACTAAATTCAATAAATATGGCCGCTTATCAGGTCGCAAACTAGATGATATGCAAGCAGGTGCATCAGAACGTGTTGATGTCGAAGTTGATAAAAAACACCCTTTTGATTTTGTACTTTGGAAGCATGCCAAAGCCAATGAACCTGCTTGGGCTTCTCCTTGGGGCAATGGTCGTCCCGGTTGGCATATTGAATGTTCTGCCATGTCGACCTGCTGCTTAGGCAATCACTTTGACATTCATGGTGGCGGCTCGGATCTGATGTTCCCACACCATGAGAATGAAATCGCGCAAAGTGAAGCTTCTACTGGCGAACAATATGTAAATTATTGGATGCACGTTGGTTTCATCAATGTAGATGGCGAGAAAATGTCTAAATCTTTAGGCAACTTCTTTACCATTCGTGATGTGATGGAAAAATTCCATCCCGAAGTCATTCGCTATTTCATCGTGTCGTCGCATTATCGTAGTCCAGTCAACTTTTCCGATGTTGCATTAAAAGAAGCCAAAACAGCACTTAGCCGTTTTTATCATTCTTTTAAAGCCTATCAACAAGTTTATGGACAAAAAACAGTTGAAACATTAGAAGCCAGTTTCGTTGAACGTTTTAACAATGCCATGCGAGATGACTTTAATACTGCTGAAGCGATGGCGGTATTATTTGAACTAAATAAAGAATTGAATCGTGCTGTAAAAGACGAACAGGCTGAACAAGCGACCGCTCTATACTCTACGCTACGAAACCTAACCAATGTTTTAGCTTTAGTTCAACACGATGTAGATGATTTTTTAAAGTCTGATATTGGTCAAGAAGCCCTTTCTCTGTCTGATACAGA
The DNA here is from genome assembly GCF_022549455.1 of Acinetobacter sp. NIPH 1852. Classification (NCBI taxonomy): domain Bacteria; kingdom Pseudomonadati; phylum Pseudomonadota; class Gammaproteobacteria; order Moraxellales; family Moraxellaceae; genus Acinetobacter; species Acinetobacter sp. NIPH 1852. The sequence goes on from NZ_JAKZGG010000025.1 coordinate 12,205, forward strand.
AATTGAAGATTTCATACAACAACGTGTAGATGCAAAAAAAGCCAAAGACTTTGCGAAGGCAGATGCAATTCGTCAATCCTTACTCGATCAAGGTGTGGTACTTGAAGATAGCCGTCAAGGCACGATTTGGCGTCGCGCTGACTAATTTAGTCAAAAAACAACCAATCAACAACGTGGAGAGTTGACAGTTTTATTAAACACTCTATAATGCGTCCATATTGCGGGAATAGCTCAGTTGGTAGAGCATAACCTTGCCAAGGTTGGGGTCGGGAGTTCGAGTCTCCTTTCCCGCTCCAGATTCAAAGAAAGGCACCTATCGAAAGATAGGTGCCTTTCTTCTTATATATTTGATACATCTCAGTTTCATCTTAACCGTCCTGTTTTACCAAAAATTAAATAACACTTACACTCCCCTACTATTATTTTCTTTTAAAATCTCATAACTTGGGTATCAATATTTTCACAGGGTTGTATCTAAGATGAAAAAATCAATAATCGCAGTTTCGCTTGCATCTGTATTTCTAGTGGCTTGTAATAAGTCAGAAACACCAAAAGATGACCACTCAACCCCTCCTGCAGTAACAACAGAGGCTGCATCTGAACCGATGATCGATCGTGAACATACCGCAGAAAACTCTTTAGATTGGAATGGTAGCTATAAAGGTGTATTACCTTGCGCCGATTGTGAAGGTATCGAAACAAAACTAGAGCTTAATTCGGATAAAACTTTTGAATTAGAAGAAATTTATCTCGGTAAAGGTGATGGGAAATCTTTTGAAAGTAAAGGTAGCTTCCAGTTTGATCGCAACAACACGTCAATTATTGAACTAGACAAAGCTGGTGATAGCCGCAAGTACTTTGTTGCCGAAGGCTATTTAAAAGCACTTGATTTAGAAGGTAATGAAATCACAGGTGCACTCGCAGATAAATACCAACTCAACAAAGAAGCGGAATAATTTTTCTGCGATGAATGCTCACAATGTGTGAGCATTCTTTATCGGTAAATATCAATCCAAGTATAAAAAAACCCTGCTTTATCAGCAGGGTTTTTTTTGAATCAAATCAGGGCTTAGCCACCGAATTGGTTCATTGTGTTTTTAGAGTCATCACCTGCTTTCAATGCATTGTCGCCAGCGAAGATTTCTTTATGGTCATCACCGATGTCAGAACCAGCCATTGCTTGGTGTTTAACACATGCGATACCACCGCGGATTTCTTTACGTTGTACGCCAGCAACATAAGCCAACATACCTTCAGAACCGAAGTAACCTTGTGCAAGCTCATGAGTAGAAAGCGCAGCAGTATGGTAAGTCGGAAGTGTGATCAAGTGATGGAACACACCCGCTTCACGAGAAGCATCTGCTTGGAAAGTACGGATTTTAGCATCAGCATCAGCAGCCAATTCAGTCTCATCGTACTCAGCGCTCATTAATTTAGCACGGTCGTAAGCAGAAACGTCTTTACCTTCAGCAACCCAACGATCGTAAGCTTGTTGACGGAAGTTTAAAGTCCAGTTGAATGATGGGCTGTTGTTATAAACAAGCTTCGCATTTGGAACAGTTTCACGTACACGGTTAACCATGTGAGCGATTTCGTCAACGTTTGGAGTCGCAGTTTCGATCCAAAGAAGGTCAGCACCATTTTGAAGGCTAGATACACAGTCAAGTACAACACGGTCAATTTGAGTGTCAGCACGGAACTGATATAAACCAGAAGCTAAACGCTTAGGACGGTGTAATTTACCATTACGTTTGATCAAGATTTCGTCTTCTTGAGCATCAGCAATATCAATTTCAGAAGTTTCTAAGTAGCTAATGTACTGAGAAGCGATGTCACCTGGCTCTTTAACCACTGGGATTTTTTGAGTTAAGTCAGCGCCTTCAGAGTCAGTACGTGCAACGATGATACCGTCATCAAGACCCATTTCTAAGAATGCATAACGTAATGCATGGATCTTAGCGATGAAGTCTTCATGTGGAACTGTTACTTTACCAGCTTGGTGACCACATTGTTTCGCGTCAGATACTTGGTTTTCGATTTGAAGTGCACAAGCACCTGCTTCGATCATTTTCTTAGCAAGTAAGTAAGTTGCTTCTTCGTTACCGAAACCAGCATCGATGTCAGCAATAATTGGCACAACATGAGTTTGGAAACCATCGATTTGAGCAGTGATTTCAGCAGCTTTAGCTGTATCACCCGCTTCTTTTGCTTTTTTAAGCGCGCGGAATAAATCGTTTAATTCTTTCGCATCAGCTTGACGTAAGAAGGTGTAGATTTCACCAATTAACGCAGCAACTGAAGTTTTTTCATGCATAGATTGGTCAGGAAGTGGACCAAATTCTGAACGAAGTGCAGCAACCATCCAACCAGAAAGGTAGATATAACGACGTTCAGTTGTACCAAAGTATTTTTTGTTCGCAATCATTTTTTGTTGCGCGATAAAACCGTGCCAGCAACCTAATGATTGAGTGTATTTGCTAGAGTCAGCATCATATTCAGCCATATCACGACGCATAATTGCAGCGGTATATTTAGCAATATCTAGACCTGTTTTGAATTGGTTTTGCAATTGCATACGCGCAGCATCTTCTGGGCTAATATCGCGCCAAGTGTCGCCGAATTTTGCTTTTAGTTCGCGGATTGCATCAATCGCTGTTTGATATGTAGTCATGATATATTCCTTTGAGGATTGGCATCGAATGATTGCTAAAAATCATGCTTTTCGCAGTCTAGATTTCAAGCACTTCATCAACATGTTTCACAGCTTAGTCTTTGCAAACGAATTTATCCAATATTCTAGGTTAATCTTCAGTATTTTTTTAAAAAATACATGGATAAAGACCTATTCACAATAACATATAACCATTTTAAGATATTGTTTTAAATTATATTTTTTACATTAAAAGTTCATCAACACTGTCTCGATGTTGTTGTAACACGCAATATCTGCTTTCTTTAAATCAGCAAAAGCGTCTAAAAAACTGATTCAATAGCGCTTCATTCTGATCTTTTTTATTATACCCATATTCTTTCCTCCCAAAAAACAGCGTAAATTGACTGCTGAACAAGACAGAATTATGCTTTCAATAGCTTACGCCATTCATTACTGTGCAATTGTTTTTATATCGTATTAAGTTACGCAAACTGCTTTAAATATGTCATAATCCAGCACAATTTAAAGATTTTATTTTCGGTATTTTTTTTATGAATCTGGAACGGGTCGATCTCAATTTATTAATATATCTTGATGTACTTCTTCGTGAAAAAAATGTCACACGCGCCGCGGAACAGCTCGGTGTTACCCAACCAGCGATGAGTAATATTTTACGTCGTTTACGTAATTTATTTAATGATCCTTTATTGATCCGTTCATCAGAAGGCATGACCCCGACTGAACGTGCATTAGAATTACAACCTCGTATTCGTGATGCACTATCAGACCTTTCGATGATTCTGGAACCGCGTACCGAGTTCAGACCATATACCAGTACTCGCGTGTTTCGCATTATGACATCTGACTATGCTGAGGCAACTTTAGTTCCTCGCTTAGTCAAAGCATTACGCTCAGAAGCACCCAATGTCGTACTCGACTTTTTGACCCCAAGCGATGTCTCATATCGAGACATGGAACAAGGCAAAGTCGATTTAGCCATTAACCGTTTCAATGAAATTCCGCAAAGCTTTCACCAAGTCTTAGTTTGGCGTGATAGCTTTAGTTGTATTTTGAATGATAAGCACCCTGCCGTTACCCACCTCAACCTCAAAAGTTATTTAGATGCTCAACATATTTGGGTATCAAAAACAGGGATGGGCGTTGGCTTCGGTGTAAATCCAGACAAACAAGCGGGTTTAGGTTGGATTGATCAAGCATTAGAACGTATCGGTCAACGTCGTAAGATTTCAGTCTTTACCCGGCACTATCAAATGCCTGCCCTTTTAGCTCAAAATGTTGATTTAATCGCAACGCTCCCAACACGGATGGCACAACTACAAACACAAAATCAAAGACTGGTCATCAAAGATCCTCCTTTTTATATTCCAGAATTTGAACTTAAAATGGCTTGGTGTCCTTTACTTCATCATCATCCAGCGCACCGTTGGTTAAGACAACTGATTCTATTTGTCGCGCGACAAATGATTGAAGAAGAAAACCGTGAGTTTTTATTAAATAACTCACAGTTTTCACAATACTAAAATTAGCTCATTACCTTAAAGTCTTTTCACTTTAAAATATGAGTAGTGCTGAGTTGATCTAAAGATTAACTCAGCGTCTTTTTTATGTTAAAACATTATGATAATTAATAATGATGAAAATCTAGGTGACGTGTGAGTCTCGTACAAAATATCATTATCATTGCCATGCTGATTGTTGCAGCAGGCTTTTTATCACTTACTGAAATCGCGCTAGCAGGTGCTCGCAAAGTTAAACTTAAGATTCTCGCGGAATCTGGAGAGCATCGCGCTCAAAAAGTGCTCGACCTACAAGAACAGTCTGCTGATTTCTTTGCCGCTTCACAAATCGGGCTAAATGCTGTTGCTATTTTAGGTGGTATTTTAGGTGAAGCAGCGTTTCGACCTCATTTTATTGAGCTGATTAGTCGCTTTTATACAGGACCATGGTTAGAAAACATTGGGTTCGCCGTTTCCTTTACTTTTGTGACATCACTATTTATTCTATTTGCCGATTTGATGCCAAAACGTCTGGCAATGATCGCACCAGAAAAAATTGCGATCAGTGTCATCGATCCGATCCAAATCTTTATTAAGGTCTGCAAACCCTTGGCTTGGGGCATCAATGCGATCGCAAACTTGTTATTCCGTCTGTTTAAAGTGAATACTGTGCGTGATGACAATATTACCTTTGATGATATTTCCGCAGTCATGGATGCTGGCGCTCAAGCAGGTGTTTTACAAAAACAAGAACATCATTTCATTGAAAATGTATTTGAACTAGAAGAACGTACTGTTCCATCAAGTATGACCACGCGAGAAAATGTGGTTTATTTTACCCTGAAAGAAAATGAAAGTAGTATTCGCCAAAAATTAGCTGAATACCCTTACTCAAAGTTTTTAGTCTGCAATGAACATATTGACCAAGTTATTGGCTATGTCGATACAAAAGACATTTTGGTCCGTATTTTAAATAATCAATCTTTGCTACAGCTGAATGAGTCCACGATTCGTACGGTTCTCATGCTTCCAGACACCCTAACCTTATCAGAGGTATTGGATCGGTTTCGTTCAACCAAAGAAAAATTTGCAGTCGTTATCAATGAATATGCATTCGTGGTTGGTGTCATTACCTTGAGCGATATTATGATTACGGTGATGGGCGATTGGGTTACACCGCTGGAAGAAGATCTACAAATTATTAAACGTGATAATCATTCATGGTTAATTGATGGCAGTACCCCGATAGAAGATGTAAAGCATGTCTTGGAAATTGAAGAATTCCCTGAAAACGAAAACTACGAGACGATCGCAGGCTTTATCATGTATCGTTTACGCAAGATTCCCCGCCCCGCTGATGCTGTAGAATATGCGGGTTTCAAATTTGAGGTGGTCGATATTGATCACTATAAGATTGATCAGCTGCTGGTGACTCAAATCCTATCTAGCCAAGAAAGTGAATCCTTCTCAATTCCAGAAGATTAAAATCACACTGAATTAAAAAGCCCATTGACTGGGCTTTTTTTATTTCGTAGCAAACCAAATTAAGATGGCCAAAATAAAGAAGATCAAAGCAAAAAGTTTGATTCCCCCTCGACTACGCTGGGCCAACTGTTCTTGGATACGCGCCTGTTCTTGCGGATGATCTTGTAAATATTGATCCACTAAATCTTTCGATTCTTTTAAGCCTAAACCCGTTTTTTCACGGGTAATCTTGATGGCATCAATTAATTTACCTTCTCGTAATACTTGTAAAGCCTCTGGCGGAATCTTCGTAGCTAAACGCATAAAATCAACAATCCTTGTTATTTTCAATGAGAGGATTCAAGCACGACATCGCGTTTATGAGGTTTTAATTGCCACCATAAAGTGAAATTAACTCATCGAGTGTTGCTTGATAATGAATCGAAATATCTTCAGCTAAAATCTTGTAGGCGTTATCAAACTGAACCATCGGCCAACCTTCCTTCCAGAACGGGAAAATATTGTGCAGACCTTCAGTGACAATTGCATCTTCACGACTAATTGCTTGAGCCACTTGCGAGAGTACTTGTGCAGTTTCAGCACCATCAATCGCAAGATAATCAATACCACGTACTTTTAAAATACGAATACGATCTTTTTTATAACGGATTTTTTTTGCTTGCCCTGCATTCAAACCCAATGCCAGTGTAACAGCTTCAACAAATTTATCTTCAAAACTTGTATGCAATGCCACCAATGCTTGTTTATGTGCTTCTTGGCGACCTGCTTTACCACCATTCACGATCATCTCTTTGGCTTCAACATCAAGCTCATCTTTTCTCATAGACTGTAAAATGTCTAAAATTTCGATATCGCTTAAAGATTCAGGAGAGTGCTCAGTCATGGGAGTCCTTGGACAAAAATATAAAGGGCTATTGTCGCATAAAAGCGATCTCAAAGTAGGATAAAATTAAATACGATTTTAGACACCAACCACAAAAAAAGAAGCCCGCTTGCGCGAGCTTCTTTTCAATCAATCCAAGCAATTATAGACGGACTAATGTCACAATCTTTTCAGCTGCATCTTCAACTGATTCAGCTGCTACCTCAGTATCAGTAGTATCAACCGTTGTTGTAATGACAACCACACCTGTTGCACGCAACAATTTGATTTGCTCAACTGTTAAATCTGCTTTAGCAATTGCAACCACACCTTGTTGAATCAACAAGCTCTCTAAAGCATGCGCTTTTTCGATCAACTGTGCAGACACACCAATCACCGCAGGTTTTTGACCTAAACGAGCAGCACGATCTTCCGCTGTCACAGGATTGCTATGTGCAGTCCATTCCACTGCAGCCTCAACCATACCTGCACCAACCGTTACATTGCTTAAACGATCAATGAAAATGAATGAACCTGTATAACGACTGTCTTGATATTGGTCAAATACCACTGGTGCATCAAACTCAACCACAACATCTGCAATGGCATTTAACTCAAGCTCTTCAACTTGAGTATGCTCAAGCGTGTTTACATTAACACGGTAATTAATTGTAGTTACTTTCGCAGGAACAGTTTGCGTACCCACTTTCAGGTTATACAACTTACCTTTAACCAAAGGATGTTCTGTCATCCACACCACAGATGCACGTACACTACGTGAAATCAGTGGTTGTTCGCCCGCACGTACTAAAACATTACCACGAGAAATATCAATCTCATCATTTAACGTTAAGGTTACGGCTTGGCCTGCAAAGGCACGTTCAAGATTGCCATCATAGGTGACAATCTCTTTAACCGTTGATTTTTTACCTGATGGTAAAGCTAAGATTTCATCACCAACATTAATGCTACCCAATGCGATCGTACCGGCAAAGCCACGGAAATCGAGATTAGGACGATTGACATATTGAACAGGGAAACGGAATTCTCGCTTATTTGATTCACGTTTAATTTCCACTGACTCAAGAATATTCATCAAGGTTTGACCCTTGTACCACGGCGTACTTTCAGATGGATTGACGACGTTATCACCATTCAACGCAGAGATCGGTACAAAGACAATATTCTCAGGACAACGATCGCCGAGCTGGCTAACAAAAGCATCATATTCCACTTGGATTTCATTGAAACGTACTGCTGAGAATTCAACCAAGTCCATCTTGTTAATTGCAACCACGATATTTTTGATACCGAGTAAACTTGCAATAAAGGTATGACGACGCGTTTGTGTTTGCACACCATAACGCGCGTCAATCAGAATAATCGCAAGATCCGCAGTAGACGCACCTGTCGCCATATTACGAGTATATTGCTCATGTCCTGGTGTATCCGCGATGATGAACTTACGCTTTTCCGTTGAGAAATAACGATATGCGACATCAATGGTAATACCCTGTTCACGTTCCGCTTGTAAACCATCCACAAGTAAAGCAAGGTCAGGCGCATCACCCGTTGTACCGACTTTCTTACTGTCACGCGTGACCGCTTGCAATTGATCTTCATAAATCAATTTTGAATCGTAAAGCAAACGACCAATTAAGGTACTTTTACCATCATCGACATTACCGCATGTTAAGAAGCGCAATAAGTCTTTTTGTTCATGCTGTTTTAAATAACCCAAGATATCTTGGCTAATAAGATCTGATTGATGAGACATTGCTCAAAACTCCACAAAATTTGAAATCGGATTTTGTAATCTCCCTAAATCCCTCTTTTAAAAGAGGGGCTTACTTAAGGAAATTAGAAATAACCTTCCTGCTTTTTCTTTTCCATCGAGCCGGCTTCATCATGGTCAATCATACGACCTTGACGCTCTGAACTGGTTGCTAAAAGCATTTCTTGGATAATTTCAGGCAAGTTATCCGCTTCAGATTCAACTGCACCTGTCAGTGGGTAACAACCAAGTGTACGGAAACGTACCGATTTCATTTGTGGAACTTCACCTTCTTTTAAACGCATACGCTCATCATCCACCATGATCAACGTACCACTGCGTTCAACCACTGGGCGAACAGCAGAGAAATAAAGCGGAACCAATTGGATATTTTCTAAATAGATGTATTGCCAAATATCTAACTCAGTCCAGTTCGACAATGGGAAAACACGGATGCTTTCGCCTTTGTTGACTTTACCGTTATAGAGATTCCAAAGTTCTGGACGTTGGTTTTTAGGATCCCAACGATGTTTGGTATCACGGAACGAATAAACACGTTCTTTGGCACGTGATTTTTCTTCATCACGACGTGCGCCACCAAAAGCTGCATCAAATTGGTATTTATCCAAAGCTTGCTTTAAACCCTGCGTTTTCATGATGTCAGTATATTTCGAGCTACCATGATCAAATGGGTTAATTCCAGCGTCACGACCTTCTTTGTTTTGATGCACGATCAAATCAAAGCCATGTGTTTTTGCCATGTTGTCACGAAATGTGATCATGTCTTTAAATTTCCAACCCGTATCTACATGTAGAAGTGGGAATGGAAGTTTTGCTGGATAGAATGCTTTTAAAGCCAGATGCAACATCACCGCTGAGTCTTTACCAATCGAGTAAAGCATGACAGGGTTTTCAAATTCGGCAGCAACTTCACGAATGATATGAATACTTTCAGCCTCAAGTTGTTTGAGGTGCGTTAATCTATTTTCAGTCATGTACACTTACCTCCTTATCCATGTTACCCATAAAATCTATAAGTGGTATTACACCACCACTTGGAAGACCGTGTGGAGGAACGAGTGCCATAACAACTCCAATTTTTCGTGATATCAATATGCTTACTAGTGGCTTATTCACCAGCCAGTAAAGTTTATTCATTATAATAATTTAGATCGACTTCTTTAGCTTGTTTTTTCATATCAATATGCAAAATTGTGATATGCAAACATCAATGAAGTATCAACAAACCCGAATAACGTACGCTAAATATTTTAGGATTCACATGATTTTATTCATGCAAAAAAAAGAAGCCTAGATAGGCCTCTTTTTCTACAAATAACGTTTAAAAACGGAACATATTTCGCTCTAACGGAATTTCCACACCGACTGAAACACCACCATCATTTCCATTCACATCAGAGTCACTAACCCAACCATTAATTTTTAATGGAATCGTTGGTTTCACATAATGTGTCCACGTCAGGTCCAAACCTTTAAGTGTGTCAGCTTTAGGAAATGCTGCATTGTTATCCTCAACTCGCTGAGTCTGGCTAACTTTTGCATACATTACGCGACCACTTAAACGGTTCATGGTATCAAAGCGAATATCACCGCCTACCGAATACATTTGCCCATCACCACCCATCGCATGACCGAGTGGGAAGCCGTGTTGATAGTAACCATCTTTATATACTGTGTGACTATACGAGATACCTTTTGCACTACCATTGGTACGTGTATCTGCCCACTCAGCATAAAGTTGGTAAGGCATGTTGTTATAACTTGATGAGAAATCCGTACCAGCTAGATACATTTTTTTCGCTGGTAGACCACCCGCTTCATCTTCACCCACATATTGTCCATAGACACCCACTGGGGTATCTAATAAGGGCTGTAAGTTTAAACGAAAATCAAAGCCTGCAATTTGATTGGATGGATCTGCTTTACCTGTTCCACCATTGTCTTTTGTTCCCAGCATTGCATCCCATAGTGAGCTGAAGCTTTCAGGACGACCATCACCGCCCCACTGCAACATACGTGAAGCACCTAACTCCAAATATGGCAAAGGTTGAGCCGTTACGCGTAAACCGATTAATTTAGCATCTGGCACCGCTTCATAATCATCGAGCTGTCCAGCAAAAGCTTGATATTGCCAAGGACCTATCCAAGACAACCATTTTGTTTCGAAAGCATTTTGTACCGCGCGTTGTGCCGTTACACCATACACAGGTCGACTGGCATCACCACGAATTAAACTGCCATCATGACCTGGCCCCCAATACGTTGGAATTTGACCTGCGATAACCCATTGATTCCAAAGCTTTCCAGCAATATAAGAGCCTTCAACATTGACATCATGTCCATGATCAATCAACGGGTCTTTCTCACCATTGACTCTGATTTTTGCATCCCAATTTTCACCACCAGCATTAAACTCTAAAGCTGCTTGGTATTGAGATTTTTGGCTATCACCAAAGGCTTGTGGCACAGTTTTGAGATCAGTTCCCGCATGCAAGCCAACTTTAGCCGTTGCATTGTCAGCAGCTAATGCATGAACAACTGAGTCCACAACTTTCTGTTGTGCTTTATTGTTCACTTGAGCCTGTGATAATGCACGTTTAATCTCATCACCACTCATTGGCCATGTTGAGGTACTGATTTGAATAACACCTTGTTGATTCAACCAATTCAAGTCGGTGCGTAAGTTTTCATCATTCAACACAATACCTTGTGCAAATGATGTAGAAGAAAGAGAAGCAAATAATGCAACATAAAGCGATTTTTTTAAAAACATATCTAAGCTGTTCTCAAATTTATTTATGAGCACATCATCGGTTTTTTATAGATTCTTTTCAATCACCAAACCAAACAATTACATTTCTTAACATGCGATAAAAAATTGACAGGTCAGGATATCACTGAGTACCCTTTGTTTTTCTTTAATACTATTGAAATCAGATAATGAAAAAACTTATTCCAACGCTTATCCTGAGCGCAGCGATTTGTATGCCAGCTTTTGCTCAACAAGCATCAACAGAGTCGGTAAAAGAGTTATTAAAAATCACTAAATCAGAACAACTCATCGATCAATCCAACGAATATATCCATAAATTTACAGCCTCAAGCATTGAACAAATAACTCAGGGGCAGGAAATCAATACCAAACAAAAGAAAGCCATTGAAAATTATAGTCAAAATATTGCAAACATCCTAAAACAGGATTTTACATGGGCAAAATTAGAACCCGAAATGATTAAAATTTATGTTGAGGAATTTACCCAACAAGAAATCAACGGCATGCTTGAGTTTTACAAAACGCCTGTTGGTCAATCTACGATTGATAAATTACCGATTGTCATGAAAAAAAGTATGCAAGTTGGATACCAGCAAATGAATGAATTAATGCCGAAAATCATACAAGCAGGTGAAAAACTAGAAAAAGAGATGCAGGAAAAATAATAAATAAAAGCACACATAAAAAAATAGCCACAAATCAGATGTGGCTATTTTTATTTGACTTCAAATTAGTCTTTACGACGCATGTGCGGGAACAATAGAACGTCTCGAATACTCGCTGCATTTGCAAATAACATCACCAAACGATCGATACCAATCCCTTGACCTGCGGTTGGCGGCAAACCGTATTCCAATGCTTCAATGAAATCTGCATCATAATGCATCGCTTCATCATCACCAGCATCTTTCTCTGCAACTTGTGCTTGGAAACGTTCAGCTTGATCGATCGGATCATTTAACTCCGAGAAACCATTTGCCAATTCACGACCACCAATAAAGAACTCAAAACGATCTGTGATATGTGGATTATCATCATTGCGGCGTGCAAGCGGTGATGTTTCCGCTGGATATTCAGTAATGAACGTCGGCTGACGGAGTTTAGTCTCTACTGTTTCTTCAAACACGATGGTTTGTAATTTACCTAAACCAAAACCCGGTTTAACCTGTTCTTTTAAAACGTCTTTGGTAAATTTCGCCAAGAATTCACGATCATTAACATTTTCAGGTGTGAAATCTGGATTATGCTCAAGAATCGCATCAAACATTGAGATTTTCTTGAATGGACCTTTGAAGCTATACACTTCTTCACCATAAGGCACATCAGTAGAACCCAAAATATCAACGGCCAACTTTTCAAGCATGTTTTCAGTCAGTGTCATCAAGTCTTTATAATCAGCATAAGCTTGATAAAACTCAATCATGGTGAATTCTGGGTTGTGACGGGTTGAAACACCTTCGTTACGGAAGTTACGGTTAATTTCAAACACACGCTCAAAGCCACCAACAACCAGACGCTTTAAATATAACTCTGGCGCAACACGCAAATAGAGCTCCATATCTAAAGCATTGTGATGCGTAACAAACGGCTTCGCAGAAGCGCCACCCGGAATTACATGCATCATTGGCGTTTCTACTTCCATGAAACGTTCATTGATTAGATAGTTACGCATACCCGCGATCACTTGAGCACGAATCTCGAAAGTTCTGCGCGTTTCTTCATTTACGATCAAGTCTAAGTAACGCTTACGATATTTTGCTTCGGTGTCAGTTAAACCGTGGAATTTGTCTGGAAGTGGACGCAAAGATTTGGTGAGCAATTCAAATGCTTCAAGGTGGACATATAGGTCACCCTTACCCGAACGACCAATGTAGCCTTCAGCCGCAATAATATCGCCCAAGTCTAAGCTTTTAATCGTTTCTAAAACGTCTGCTGCTAAACCTTTACGGTCAACATATAACTGGATACGACCTGTCATATCCTGAATCACAATAAATGATCCACGATTGAGCATGACTCGACCAGCGAGTTTTACATAAACTTTTTCAGCACCTTCGATTTGTGCTTTGTCTTGATCTTTGAATTGTTGTTGCAAGTCAGCCGTATAATGCTCACGTTTGAAGGTATTCGGCCAAGGGCTTTTGCCTGTCTGTTTTGCAGTCTCTTGGATTTGCTTTAATTTGGCATGACGCTGTGCGATTAAATCGTTTTCGGAAAGTATTTGTTCAGAAGTCGATTGAGCGTTTTGTTGCGTCATTTCTGCCTCGATTTAAGTAAAAAAATAAAGGCGAATAGAATAGCAGATCACAACCCATTTTCGTATCATTTCAGCTTTATAATCTCGAAAAAAGCGAATCTTTATCGATTTTCAGTCTTTTCGATCGGGTAATTACAATATAAATATCCAATAAAGTTTAACTTATTTTTCAGCTAAGTATTTCACCATTGCCAATCCTTGATCAAAGCCTTTATTCATCATTTCGGTATATTCTGGCTGAATATCCACTTCTACATGAAGCTGGGTACCCTCCTCAACATCAGTCAACAGATACTTTTCTAATGCACCAGCCCACGAGTTTGCATCATTACTTTCTAAGTCTTCTTTCCCATCCATAATTATACCCAGATGTTTAAAGACAACCGTATTCAACTCATCTAAATGTTCAATGGTAGACACCATGCCATTTCCTTCCCCATCACAAAAATAGGTTTTGCCACCGACTTTCCAGTCGGTTTGCATCGTTGAACTGCACGAAAAAAACTTTGTCCATGTTTGATAGGTTTCGGTTGCCCATAACACCTCCCAAACTTTCTGTTTAGGTGCATTTATTTTTATCGTATAAGTTAAGGTTTCCATGTATTGTTGCTCCATCTTGGTGGTGATAATTATGATATCTTAAGTCCAAGTGTTCATTTTTCAATCAAACCATATTTATACATTTACACCTTTTTAAATTACATCGTCATATTTACGACTACAAAAATTAGAGTAATTGCACAAATAACAAGACTTTCAGCTAGAATTGCCATATTACTTTTTCTATAAATGATTAAACTCTTGCATTTACTTTACTTAAAAGTCGATCTGCGTAAAAATCTAACTCCCAATCAACACAAGTTTGTTGTATTGCAGCGATCGTAGCGACATTATGGAATAGTTTACTGAAAGGCAATTTGAGCATACCTATCAGTTTGGAGAGTCACATGAAAAAATATCAATGTATCGTTTGTGGGTGGATTTACGACGAAGCAGATGGTTGGCCACAAGACGGCATTGCAGCAGGAACTAAATGGGAAGACATCCCAGATGATTGGACTTGCCCAGATTGCGGCGTTTCAAAAGCTGATTTTGAAATGATTGAAATCTAAGATTGTCAAAAAGGCCATGATCACATGGTCTTTTTTTCTATAATTTATTTTTAAATGAAAAAATGTTGGAGAATATAATGCATCCTATCATCATCATCGGATCAGGTATGGCAGGTTATACCGTTGCTCGTGAGTTTCGCAAACTGAGCCCAGAACAAGAACTCGTTATGATCTGTGCAGATGATGCGGTAAATTATGCAAAACCAACACTATCCAATGCATTTGCTGGCAAAAAAGCACCTGAACAAATCGCTTTGGGTGATGCCGCAAAAATGGCAACCCAACTGAACATGCGTATTGAAGCAGAAACTTGGGTCAAAGAAATCAATGCCGAAAATCATGAAATCATATTAGAAAAAAATGGTGAAAGCATTACCCAACCCTATTCAAAACTGGTGCTTGCGGTCGGTGCAAATCCAATCCGTTTAGCCATTTCTGGTGACGGTAGTGATGATATTCATGTTGTAAACTCACTGATCGACTATCGCACATTCCGTGAGAACTTAGCGAAACGTAAAGACAAGCGTGTGGTTATTCTAGGTGCGGGATTAATTGGTTGTGAATTTGCCAACGACTTACTGCATAGTGACTATGACATCACGGTGATTGATCTCGCGCCACAACCCCTTGGTCGTTTGTTGCCTAATCATGTTGCTGATGCATTTAAAACCAACCTAGAACAAGCAGGGATCAAATTCGCCCTTTCTACTACGGTAGAAAAAGTCACTAAAATTAATAATGGTGAAGACTACGAAGTTACTCTCGCCAACGGTAAAACCTTAGTCGCTGATATTGTACTTTCCGCAATTGGCTTACAACCAAATACAGCTTTAGCCAAAGCAGCAGGAATTCAAACCAGCCGTGGAATCATTACCAATACATTATTGGAAACGAATCAAGCCGATATCTATGCGGTTGGTGACTGTGCAGAAGTAAATGGCACACTGCTTCCATTTGTGATGCCAATCATGCAACAAGCGCGCGCTTTGGCTAAAACACTGAGCGGTCAAAATACTGCGGTACATTATCCTGCGATGCCAGTTGCTGTAAAAACGCCAGCTGCGCCATTGACCGTTTTACCTGCACCAATCGGTGTCGAAGTAAACTGGGAAACTGAAGAATTTGATGATGGTATGCTTGCAAAAGCCAATGATGCTGAAGGTACATTAAGAGGTTTTGTCCTGCTCGGTGCAACAGCAAGTAAACAACGTTTAACTTTAACCAAACTTGTTCCAGATTTAATTCCTGCACAAGTTTAAAATCTAACTATAATGAGTTTGTTGTGAAATCAAGACCAACAAACTCACGATTGATAAAAAGAATTCAACTCGGAACAAATCCCATGAACAGTGCCTTTCAATTCAATGCGTCGCCTTATACTTCATTTATGCAAGAAACCAAAGTCACTTTGGGCAATGGAATTGAGTTACATGTTGAAATTGGAGGCAACCCTGAACACCCAACGATTTTGCTGATCATGGGATTGGGTGCTCAGATGCTGTTTTGGCCAGATTTCTTCTGCAAGTCACTGATCGACCAAGGTTTTCGGGTTATTCGTTTTGATAATCGTGATATCGGTTTATCTTCAAAAATTCGTAATAAAAAACAACGTCTAAATACCATGAAATTGATGAGTCGCTTTATGTTGGGCTTAGGCAATGAAGGTGCACCTTATACGCTGTATGATATGGCTGATGATGTGGCGATGTTGATTGACCAATTAGGTCTCGGGAAAACCTATATTTTAGGTGCATCAATGGGTGGCATGATTTCCCAAATCGTTGCAGCAAAATATCCTGAGAAAGTCGAAAAGGTTGGCTTATTATTTACCAGTAATAATCAGCCCTTTCTAAAATTACCGCATCCAAAGCAACTTTTTAGTTTACTCGGTAGACCTGAAGCGCATGACGAAGAAGCAATTGTTAATCACAGTTTAAAAGTATTTCAAATTATTGGCTCGCCAGGTTATGTGAACCAACTCGAAACAATTCAAACCATTCGTAAATTATATCGCCGTAGTTTTTATCCAGCGGGTGTACTTCAACAATTTTTAGCAATATTATGTACGGGTTCTTTGTTACCTTTAAACAAGAATATTACTCAACCAACCTTGGTTGTACATGGTTCAAAAGATCGTTTGTTACCACCAAGTCATGGGAAAGCAGTTGCAAAAGCAATTTCTGGTGCTAAGTTTGAATTAATTCAAGGAATGGGGCATGATATTCCAGCACATTTCATTCCTCAACTTAGCGGTTTGTTTGTTCATCATTTTAGATCATCACACTAGGACACTATGGCTGCATTACCCTCATTAAGACAGCTATCATATTTAGTTACGTTGTCAGAAACATTACATTTTACTGAAGCAGCACGCCGTTCATTTGTTACCCAGTCCACATTGTCTGGGGGGATTATGGAATTAGAGCGTCTGTTAGGTGGCGTCTTAGTTGAACGTGATCGTCAAAACGTTCGCTTAACCCCTTTAGGTGAACAAGTTGTAGCGCGCGCACGTGTGTTATTGGCTGATGCACAGGACCTCATGCGCTTAAGTCGAGAAATGAGTGAACCACTAACTGGTGATTTGCATCTGGGTATCATTCCAACCATTGCGCCGTTTATTTTGACTCAGTTACTTGATGAAGTTCATCAACACTTACCCAAAATCCAACTGCATCTCCATGAAGCGCAAAGTGAAAAAATTGTAGAAAAGCTCGAACATGGCAATCTTGACATGATTGTGCTGGCACTACCTTTTGATACTCGTGGTCTAAAAGTCTCTGAAATTGCGAAAGAGCATTTGTCACTTGTTTACAACAAAAACGATAGTAATGCGATTCATGCAAACAGTTTAGATGATCTTGATCTGACGCGTTTAATGTTACTCGAAGAAGGTCATTGTTTACGTGATCATGCTTTAAGTGCCTGCCCTGTCGGTGAGCGTAAAAATGATCACCGCTTAAAAGCAAGTTCCTTACCGACCTTAGTCGAGATGGTATCTTCCGACCTTGGCTTTACGCTACTACCTGAAATTGCAATTAAAAATAGTATGCTGAGTGGCAATGATGCGATTGCGATTAAATCAATTCAGGATGCACCAAGCCGCACACTGGCATTGATTACCCGTAAAAGTACCCCACTACAAAGTGAGTTTGATGTGATCTTAGACATCCTTAAAAAAATCACGTCACATTTAGAATAAGCTCAAATGAAATGAATCGTGAGTCAGGTAAAATTCTCTACCTATCAGAAAATTTTACCACTCACGTCATTTTTAAAATAATTATATTTCAATAAATTAAGCTAATAAAGTACCTAAATAAGCGATACTCCAAATCGTTAAACATAACAATATCGGCATAAGCCAAAACATAATTTTTACTCTTTTTGCTTCATATTGATGACTATTTTTTCCCTTAAAAATCACTTCATTTAACACAGAGTTAAGTTGGTTAATTTGAGCAAAAAAGTTCCAAATATCTATAACAAGTTTATTTTTCGTACAATATCGATACCATGAATAGAGATAAAATATAAAAGCCAAAATAAATGACATCACACAGAACCAACGTATGAGAAATAAGATTTCGATCATGTTAGAAAACCAAAATTTGAATAATGATCAAATCTACTTAGGCTATTTTATTTCTAACAAATTAACCTGCTCAATCTGCACATCACTCATCCGCTGACCTTGGTCAAGCAGTTGATCAAAGTAAGACTCCACCACTTTTGCTTGATCGGCCGTACTTTCAACCTTGTACATATTTTGACGAAACTCGTTACTTGAACGTAAACCTTTGGTATACCAAGCAATATGTTTACGTGCAATACGACAACCAGAGTACTCACCATAAAACTGGTAAAGCTCAGCCAAATGCCCCAATAAAACCATTTTGACTTCAGCAATATCTGGTGCAGCAAGATGTTCACCTGTTTGCAGATAATGACCAATTTCTCTAAATATCCAAGGACGTCCCTGCGCAGCACGCCCAATCATAATGGCATCTGCCCCTGTATAGTCCAAAACATATTTGGCTTTTTCAGAGCTATCGATATCACCATTGGCGATCACAGGAATACTCAGAATTTCTTTTACTCGTTTGATCAGTTCATAACGTGCGTTATTTAAATACATATCTTCGCGCGTACGTCCATGCAAAGCTAAAGCAGCAATCCCCGCTTGTTCTGCACGTTTAGCAACACGTAAAATATTTTCTTCGCCATTTAAAAAGCCAAGTCGAGTTTTTAAAGTCACAGGAACATCAACTGCGGCCACTACGGTATCCAAAATACGAGCAACGAGGTCTTCATCTTGCAACAACGCTGAGCCTGCGAGTTTGTTGCAGACTTTTTTTGCTGGACATCCCATATTGATATCAACAATTTGTGCACCATTGGCAACCTGATAACGCGCGGCTTCAGCGAGTTGCTCTGGATCAGAACCCGCAATCTGTGCAGAAATCGGGGCAAGCTCACCATCGAAATTTGCTCGATATAAGCTTTTTTTGGTCATACGTAAGGTTTTATCGGCCGTCATCATTTCACTAACGGCGTGCCCTGCACCAAAGTATTTGCACAGCGTTCTAAACGGTCGGTCAGTTACACCCGCCATCGGAGCAACAATCAGATTATTTGACAGTTGATAGGAACCAATATACATATATTTTCTTACAATTTTTGATCAACATAGTATACTTCATTCGCCCATTCAGCTCATCTTTTTATGCGGTGTTGTCTTGATTATGAACAAAACCTCTCCGACTCATCCTTTATTAAAAGCGATGAGCATCCTTGCAACATGTGTTGGTTTAACCGCTTGTGATAAAGCATGGTGGTCAAATAGTAAAGAACCTGAAATGCAAGCTGAGCACATTAAAAAAGTCATTCCATCACGTGTGAATGACCGTCAATCGTGGGCGCAAGATATTCATGACATTATGCAGGAATTAAATATTCCTCAAACCAAACAAAATGTTTGTAGTATTGTCGCTGTGGTGGATCAGGAATCAAATTTTATTGCAGATCCACAAGTGGCTGGCTTAGGTGAGAAAGCAGTCCAAGAAATTAACACGCGTTTAAAAGAAAAATTTGAAGCCAAATTAGGTGAAAATATCGGAGGAACCATTGCAGGTTACTTTGAAGAGGTTTTAAAAACCCAACCCTCACCTGAAGATAACTATATGCGTCAAATGCGACGCGTTAAAACTGAACGAGAACTTGATTTACTTTATCGTGAAATTTTTGCTTATATGGCAAAGCACTATCATATCAGTGCTTTAACAGGTGCAGCCAAGTTGGTGGGTCAGGACATCAGTGAAAAGATGAATCCAATTACGACACTCGGTTCGATGCAAGTCCATATTAATTATGCCAAAGAACATAAACGTATCGGGATGAGTACAGCCGAACTACGCGATGATCTATACACACAATATGGTGGTCTATATTATGGCATCCATCGTTTAATGGTTTACCCCGCCGATTATGATAAAGCAATTTATCGTTTCGCTGATTATAATTCAGGAATGTATTCTAGCCGCAATGCTGCATTCCAAAGCATGTTGGATGCATTAACCGACATTGAAATCGGTTTAGACGGCGATCTGCTTATTTATAATAAAGAAGGCAATATCCGCACCACGCAAAGTCAAACTGAAAAAGCCTTGATTTCGGTTTTTGCTGCAAATAATGTTTTGGTTACACCGCGTCAAGTACGTAGCGATCTCAAAAAAGAAAAATCGAAAAAACTAGAAAACACCCAAACTTATCTTGCGCTACAAAATTTATATCAAAGCAAAACAGGTAAAGACGCAAAATATGCGATCATGCCCCAAGTTGTGATTTCAGGTCCTAAGCTGAGTCGTGATTATAATACCAATTGGTTTGCGAGCCGTGTAAATGGACGATATGAGACATGCATGCAAAGAGCAAAACAGATAAAACTTTAAACCTTGCGTTATTTGATTTTGATGGAACACTTTATCCGAAAGATAGTTTTACTGGATTTATTTTTTTCACTTTTCCAAAACACCATATTGTAACCCGAGGCTTGAAAATCTTGCCTTGGGTTATGGCTTATTATTTAGGCTTATATCCTGCTCATGCAATGCGTCCTCGCTTATTTCAAAGCATGTTTAGAGGAGTTTCAGCAGACTTACCTCAAAGTTTAGCACCACGCTATGCGCAAAAAATCATTAAAGAATTAGACCAAAATCTACTTCAACAGCTTTATTTACACCAGCAACGTGGTGATCATGTGGTGCTTGTCTCAGCCTCAGTTGACTTATATTTAGCACCAATTTGCGAATTTCTAAATATTGAACTGATTTGTACGCAAACAGAAATTAACAATGGCATTTTATCTGGTAACTACAACTCTAAAGATTGTAGCTGCGAACAAAAGAAGCTCAGAGTATTGGAAAAGTATAATCTGGACCACTACCAACAAGTCTATGCCTATGGCAATAGCCATGAAGATCTTGAAATGTTCAGTCTCACCGATCAACACTTTATGGTTGGTCGTGATGATACGCTACCTGAGCTAGTCGATGCACATCCGATTGAAGCGATGTATAGGCAAAAGAAATTAGAAAAAGACTCTACATGAGAAGAATTATTAGTTATCATTTGTTCAAATAAATCGTCTTGTGAATTGACCATGAATGCTCATACTGCACCTCAGGCCAATGTCTTAACTATCCAGCAATTGAGCAAACAATATGGCTCACGCTTTGCTGTAAATCAGGCGACGTGGTCTGCGACCAGTGGGCAAATCGTCTGTTTACTTGGACATTCAGGTTGTGGCAAAACCACAATGCTGCGTTTGATTGCAGGCTTAGAAACGCCAAGTAGCGGTTCAATTCAACTCGAACAAAATACCTTATGGGATGCCCAACAGCAGGTTGCCGCCGAAGACCGCAATATTGGCTTAGTGTTTCAAGACTATGCACTTTTCCCACACTTGAGTGTGTTGGAAAATGTCATGTTTGGATTAAAAAAATTCCCAAAACCACAACGACAAACGATAGCAGAACAAGCATTAAAGCATGTTTCGATGCATCATCATCTACACAGTTATCCTTATACCTTATCTGGTGGTGAGCAACAGCGTGTGGCTTTAGCACGTGCCCTTGCACCAAAACCTCATGTCTTACTCATGGATGAACCTTTTTCTAATCTTGATCACCGTTTACGAGATCAAATCAGACAAAGCACTATCGAAATTTTAAAAAAAACAGCCACGACAACAATTATCGTAACCCATGATCCTGAAGAAGCGCTGCAAATTTCAGATCAGATTATTCTGATGCATCAAGGTAAGATCATTCAAATCGGCACCCCAAAACAACTTTATTTACAACCGAAAACCTTATTTGCTGCACGCTATTTTTCTGCTTTAAATGAAATACCAACGCAACGATCGGATCATCAAATTACCAGTATTTTTGGAAAGATCGCTGTACCTCAGCACTTAACTACAACTCAGCAGCCGATTCAGTGTTGTTTCCGCCCTCATCAACTCAATGTATTCCGTGTACCTACTGAGGGGGCTTTAGCTGCCAAAGTGATTTCATCGAGCTTTATGGGACATACTCAATTACTGCGTTTACAGCTTGATTTGCAAGATATTATATTACTGGCTCACGTTGACCATCGACAAAATTTTGCTGAAACTGAACAGGTTTATCTTTCTGTAGATTTAACAACATGTTTTTTCTATGCATCGGATGACAGTTTCAACACAGATCACCTTAGTACTGAACAAACACTTCAAGTTTAAACCTTGTGATTAGGAATTAGAAAAAATGGAACAACTGTCTAAGCGTCATATTGTTTTAACAGGACTCGTTGCACTTACGAGTAGTTGGGTAAATGCTGCTCAAGTCAACCTGTATACCACAAGAGAACCTGTTTTGATTCAACCGCTCTTACAAGAATTTAGCGAGAAAACGGGTGTTAAGGTGAATACTGTTTTCATCAAAGATGGTTTGCTCGAACGTGTTAAAGCAGAAGGTCGTCGCTCTCCTGCCGATGTCATGCTTACAGTTGATTTTGGTAATTTAGTCGATATCGTTGAAAGTGGTTTAACTCAACGTGTCAACTCAAAAGTTCTCGATCGTGCTATTCCAGGGAATTTACGTGCTGCAAATGGACACTGGTATGCTTTATCTATGCGAGCACGTGCCGTATATGCCTCTAAAGATCGTACCCCGCTCACCGCAATCAACTATGAAGATTTAGCCGATCCAAAGTGGAAAGGTAAAATTTGTATTCGTTCAGGTAGCCATTCATATAACACCAGCTTAATTGCGGCCTACATCACCCACCATGGTGAAAAAGCGACTGAACAATGGCTGCGTGGCGTAAAGGCGAATTTGGCGCGTCCAGCAAGTGGTGGTGACCGTGATGTTGCACGAGACATCCTTGGCAAGATTTGTGATATCGGTGTAGCTAACACCTATTATGTCGGTACGATGCGCACGGGTGATGCCGAACAACAACGTTGGGGCAATGCCATTAATGTAGTATTACCACGTTTTAAAAATGGTGGTACGCATATCAACGTTTCAGGTGCAGTAGTCGCAAAACATGCGCCGAACCGCAAAGAAGCGGTTCAACTGCTTGAATTTTTAGCATCTGATCACGCCCAAGCGATCTATGCGCAAAGTGGTTTTGAATACCCAGTAAAAGCTGGCGTTAAAATTGATCCGATTATTGCCAGCTTCGGTAAACTTGAAGTCGACAAAATTCGACTCAGTGATATTGCACGTCATCGTAAAACAGCCAATCTTTTAGTTGATAAAGTTCAATTTAATCACTAAATCTTGTCCGACTAACAGGTGGCAAGTGACTTGTCGCCTGTTTAGCTACCCAGTTGAACTTTCCTCCCTTTCCGTATACTCAAACCCTCGACGATGAAAAAAAAATATACCTTTAATTTATTATTTTCACTCAGTGGGCTATTGACGCTGCTCGCTTGTTTACCTGTATTGGCGTTGATCGTAACGGCATTACAAGGCAATAGTGATATTTGGGAACATCTGATTCGTTATGTCCTCCCACCGACACTAATCGATACGACGTTATTACTTCTTGGCGTAGGTATACTCACGATTTTGATCGGAACAGGCAGTGCATGGTTAGTTACGGCTTATCAATTTCGGGGGCGAGCCTTTTTAGACTGGGCACTATTGTTGCCCCTCGCAGTACCCACGTATATTATTGCCTATAGCTATATTGATATCTTGCATCCCATTGGGCCATTACAAAGCGTACTTGGTGGCTGGTTTGGCTGGGAAGCACAACCTGCATGGTTTCCCAATATTCGCTCGGTTTGGGGCTGTATTTTTTTATTAAGTTTTGTGTTGTATCCCTATGTCTATTTAAGTACACGTGCCATGTTTCTCATGCAATCAGCCAGTCTGGTTGAAGTTGCGCGTAGTCTAGGATTAAAACCAAATCAAGTTTTTTTACGTGTCGCCATTCCCCTTGCACGCCCCGCGATCGCAGTCGGTGCGAGTTTGGCCTTAATGGAAACCATTAATGATATCGGCGCGACTGAGTTTTTAGGTGTAAAAACACTGACCCTATCGATCTATTCAACATGGACCAACCAATCTGATTTGGCCAGTGCTGCTCAAATTGCGATCTTCATGTTAATGATCATTACTTTATTGGTGGTCGTAGAACGACTGGGACGACGTAAACAACGTTATATGAATTCAGCCCAACGTAGCCGACTGATGCCTGCTCAAGCTGTCACAGGAAGCAAAGCGCTGTTATTCTTCGGGCTGGGTTTGATTCCGATTTGTATCGGCTTTCTGATTCCAATCAGTCATTTGTTGGTCGAATCTTATAAGCGCCTTCAATATGCAGGTTTTTCAGATTATTTATTACAAGCATCAATCAATACCCTTAGCTTGGCAAGCCTTGCAACTTTGATCACGATTTTTATTGGTTTCTTGATCGTCAGTGCTGCTCGCTTTAGCCAAAACACATGGTTTAGTCGGATCTCTAGCTTGGGTTATGCGATTCCGGGGACGGTGCTTGCGATTGGATTAATGTTATCTTTAGGACAAATCGACCATGCGGTCGCGGACTTTCTTGAATTTAAACTTGGGATTAACACAGGTTTATTATTTTTAGGTACCACGTTCACCCTCATCTATGCCTACTGTGTTCGTTTCCTTGCGATCGCAATTGGTGGAATCGAATCTGGCTATAATCGTATTCATGGTGTCTTTGATGATGCCGCACAGAACTTAGGACAAAATAAGTTTGGTATCTTGTGGCGAGTTCATCTGCCCCTGTTACGCCCAGCGATCATCTCAGCAGCATTATTGATCTTTGTGGACTGTATGAAAGAGTTACCTGCTACGTTATTGCTTAGACCACTCAATATGGAAACGCTCGCCACCCAACTCTATGCTGAAGCCTCAAGAGGCACTTATGAAGATGGTGCTATCGCTGCGCTATTGATTGTGTTGGTGGGACTGATTCCAGTGATTTTACTGGCACGTATGGGTAAAAATATTCAACAACATAAATAGTCCAAAAACTTTAGGCATAAAAAAAGACTTCTGATTGAGAGGTCTTTTTTTATGCTAGTAAAGCAATATCTGGATTAGTAAATCGCCATATGGTTACGATGGATCATTTCCAATGAACGTGCCTCACCTAAGAGTTGATGCACTTTATCAGAACTCAGCCCTTTAACCATATCTGCTGAACGAGAGCTGAAATTAACACGCCCAACCGCGATGCGCTGTCCTTTTTGATCAACACACTCAACCACGTCACCACGATCAAAATGTCCCTCAATCGCTTTTACACCAACAGGCAATAAACTGCGATGCTTGAGTTTGATTGCTTCAACCGCACCAGCATCAATCACCAAACGCCCTGCGGTTTGCAAATGTGCAGCTAACCACTTTTTGTTTGCAGTGACACGATCATTATCAGTGGTGAACAAAGTACCTAACATTTCACCAGCCATCAAACGCGCAAGTACGTGTTCACTTTCGCCACTGGCAATCAATGTTGGACAACCTGAACGTGCAGCCAAACGGGCAGCACGAACTTTGGTCACCATACCACCACGACCAAAAACACCACCACCGCCTGCCATTTCAAACAAACTGTCATCCAGTGCACGCACAGCAGAAAAGAGCTTCGCATTGGGGTTACTACGAGGATCGGAATCAAACATACCTTGTTGATCAGTCAAAATAATCAACAATTCAGCCTGAACCTGACCTGCTACCATTGCAGCCAAGGTATCATTATCACCAAAACGAATTTCGTCTGTAGATACCGTATCGTTTTCATTAATTACAGGGATCACACGCCAATCAATCAAGTTTTGCAATG
Organism: Acinetobacter sp. NIPH 1852; assembly: GCF_022549455.1. Lineage (NCBI taxonomy): Bacteria > Pseudomonadati > Pseudomonadota > Gammaproteobacteria > Moraxellales > Moraxellaceae > Acinetobacter > Acinetobacter sp. NIPH 1852. Next base: position 38,029 of record NZ_JAKZGG010000025.1, read on the forward strand.
CATCACAAGAATTGAGATAACGGCGACGGTCTGCAAGATCATCATGCGTGAGTAAAACTTGCGCCGTTTTGATTCCATGCTGATCCAATACGTTTGACCATGTATGAATCAAGCCCATTTGACCAATGGCAGCACATGCTTGCAAACTAGGGAGATCAGTGGGTCGATTCGCAAATTTCATGCGTACCATCCCCTCTGCGACTGCACCTGACGACACGAGTATAATTTCATGCCCTGCATTGTGTAGATCTGCAATTTGTTTCGCCCAATGCGAAATTGCATTTAAATCTAAACCTTGCCCATTTGCAGTGAGTAAAGATGATCCGATTTTAACAACGATTCGTTTACACGTATTGAGCTGACGTTGCATATCGACCACTTCTATCATTTTTCCCTCAATTTGTTTCCCCCCGAATTGCGACGAAAGCATCGCAAAAAGAGGAACTAAAAAAGCCTAGTCACGAATGTAGACACTTTCTACATCACTGTCGTCTTCATCGTCATCAAAGTCTTCATCATCGCTCTCAAGACCTGCTAAACGCTGTGCTCTACGCATCTCACGATAAGCTTCTTTTGCTGCGATGGTTTGTTCACGCGTCTCAACTTCAAGCTGCTCACGGAAGGCTTTAACTTCTGCTGCATACTCAGGATCTTCAACTTCGCGTTCACGTTGTTGTTCGATTTGATCCATGAGGTAATAAACGACTTCTTTGGTCCCTTCGGCAAGTAAGCCAGATGTTTTGAACACTGGTCCTGTCCATTGCAATTCATCTAAGATGTGTTGACACCACTCTTCTCTTGAATCTTCTGCAATTTGATCAAGCTTGTTCAATACAAGAACAACTGGAAGCTTAGCCAAGGTTGGTGAGAACTTCACTAACTCAGCCGAAATCGCTTTGGCATTATATGCTGGATCAGAACCATCAATCGGCTCTACATCAACGATATGTAAGAGAATACGAGTACGCGCTAAGTGTTTAAGGAAGCGAATCCCTAAGCCAGCGCCTTCTGCCGCACCTTCGATCAATCCTGGAATATCAGCCATTACAAATGAGCGATGACGATCAGCATCGACCACACCTAAGTTAGGTACCATCGTGGTAAATGGATAATCTGCAACTTTTGGTTTTGCAGCACTGACCGCACGAATAAAGGTTGATTTACCTGCATTCGGCATACCCAGTAAGCCAACGTCCGCAAGTACTTTTAACTCTAAGCGAACTTCGCGATATTCGCCTTTAATACCTGTCGTACATTTACGTGGTGCACGGTTGGTTGATGATTTAAAGTGCGTATTACCTAGACCGCCATCACCACCATGAGCAACTTTAACGCGCTGACCATCAGCCACTAAGTCACCAATAATGTCACCTGATTCTGTATCAACAATCGTGGTACCGACTGGAACTTTTAATATAACGTCTTCACCGCCACGCCCTGAACAGTTCGCACCCGAACCATTTTTGCCACGTTCTGCACGATAGCGACGTGTATAACGGAAGTCTACAAGTGTGCTGGTATCATCATCGGCTTGGATATAAATACTTCCACCACGTCCCCCATCTCCACCATCTGGACCACCAAAAGGGACAAATTTTTCACGGCGAAAACTAGCTACGCCATTGCCACCGTCGCCAGCCTCTACGATTATGACTGCTTCATCAACAAAGCGCATGCGCCAATCCTCTAAATTCTATAAAACGGGATATTTTGCCACATTTTCGTAAATTACTCGAATATTAAAATCAGCAAATGCCCTTATAGGCTGCAAAAAAGCGTGATTTCGTTCTTTTATGGTCTTACATTCTTCAATGGCACGTCCATTTGCATCTCTAAATTTGCCTTCGTCTCTTGGACAGCGTTAAACATGGTTGCATTGAACGATGAAATCGAATTCATATCGATGGTATCGTTGATATAAAAACTTGGGTTGAATTGATGTTTAATCGGTAAATTGATTGATTCATCAAAAGCAAAATAAACAGGTCCGTCAAATACAATTTTCACAGGAATGGTATAAGCACGCTTCAACTGAAATGGAATATCCAACTTTACGGGGATATCTAGTTTTAAAGGAAATTTGGGCAGAAGCTTCTTTTGGTAAATTAGATCAGTTGTCGTCTCGATTGGCATCACCTGATCGACTTTGAGTGTGGTTTCATAATCAATATTCACTGTAATCGGCGTTTCCACTTCAAAACGCAGATCTGCTAAGTATTTTCCCTGCAAAGGTAACTGTAAAGTACGATCCATCACTAAGGTGCTCTTTAACTCCCCCTCAGACCTGACTCGTAGGTGATCACCGACCTGAATCTTGGTCGAAAGTGACTCAGGCAACCGAATATCTGCTTGCTGCGCGGACACCATGACTGATGCCTGAATATTGAGATAGAACCAAAACAAGATCGCAACCAAGGTGGTTAAGATGACAAAACTGATCAACACACTTTTAAATGATTTAAGCATCAGCATCACTCACCTGCTTTCGCATCTTTTTTATTTAGACTCGCATCAACAGACTGAGATTGCACGCGATCCAAATACATACTCGATAACGGAATCTTGAGTTCACCCTGTGCAATTTTGACAGGCAACGTATTTTTTACATCAACTGAGGCATTGAGTTCTGAAGTAATCGGTACATTCAATTTTCCTTGAATTGGAATATTGGCATTGAGTTGTGTTTTTAATGGAATATTTAAATTCTCTTTTAAAACTGTTTTTACGGGCGCATCAAACTTTAAATGTACATTTTGCTGTAACGGCACTTGGATATTGATCGGCACATCCAGTTGCAAAGGAATCGTTCCTTTTAAAGGTAAAGTCACATCTTTACCCAGAATTTTGACCTGTACTTTTGTATCTATCGGTAAGTTTTGATTGACCTTAATCACTTCTTGAACTGGAATCATGGTGCTAATCGGAACTGAACTATCGAAATAAACACGTGGCGTGAGTGTCTGAGTTAAAGCAACATTCAACTGTTCATTAATTGGAATTTGCGCATCGACACGTCCATTCACTTCGACATCTAAAGCATCTTTCACTTTAACCCGAACTTGTAAAGGTTCTTGTAAATCAATCGCGACTTTTTGATCTTTCAATGGAATATTGATATTAAAGTGTTTAAACACCCACATCGCGATATAGACACCACACAAGTTGGCAATAATAATCAAAGCAAAAACTGCAAACAAACGCTTAAACTGCAACAATGAAGTATTCCTAACTAATCAATTCCCTTTCTCATTATTCTCAACGATTTTTGTGTTTTAATCTGCTTGTATTCTGTACAGTCAATAAAAAACCCAGTCGAAACTGGGTTTTAATTTTTAACCTAAAAACAAATTATGCATTTGTTTCAGCAGGAATTTTTGTATAGTTTACGCCACACATTTGTTCTGCGATACGTAACACTTGGCAGCTGTAGCCAACTTCGTTATCGTACCAAACATAAGCAGTTAAACGAGTACCAGAGGTAATTGTTGCTTGCGCATCAAACACACCCGCAGTACGTGAACCAATAAAGTCACTTGATACCACTTCACTTGAGTTGGTATAGCCAATTTGACCTTGTAAACTAGAGTTAATCGAGATTTGACGAATATATTCGTTCACTTCTTCACGATCAACTTCTTTCTCTAAGTTCAAGTTCAAGATCGCAAGAGAAACGTTTGGTGTAGGAACACGAACAGAGTTACCTGTTAACTTACCTTTCAATGCAGGTAGAGCTTTAGCAACGGCTTTCGCAGCACCTGTTTCAGTGATGACCATGTTCAAAGTTGCAGCACGACCACGACGATCAGCTTTATGGTAGTTATCAATCAAGTTCTGGTCATTTGTGAATGAGTGAACTGTTTCAACATGACCATTTAATACTTTGTACTTGTCATCTAAAACTTTTAATACAGGAGTAATTGCGTTAGTGGTACAGCTTGCAGCAGAGATGATTTTGTCTTCATCTAAAATATCAGTGTTGTTTACACCAAAGACCACGTTTTTCATTTCGCCTTTACTTGGCGCAGTCAATACAACACGTGCAACGCCTGCACATTTCAAGTGTTGGCTCAGGCCTTCAGCATCACGCCATTTACCTGTATTGTCGATTAAAAGTGCATTATTGATGCCATAAGCGGTGTAGTCTACTTCGCTTGGGCTTGATGCATAAATCACTTTAATGAAGTTACCATTGGCAATGATTGCTTCATTTTCTTCATCGACAGAGATCGTTCCAGCAAAAGTACCGTGGATAGAATCACGACGTAACAATGAAGCACGTTTTGCCAAGTCACCATCAGATGATTTACGTACAACGATTGCTTTAAGGCTCAAACCACGACCTAAACCTGATTGGCTGATGATTAAACGAGCCAAGATACGACCAATACGACCGAAACCGTATAGCACCACATCTTTAGGTTGTTCAGAAGTTGCCTTACCTTCGATTGATGACACTGCTTTTGCAACAAAAGCGTCTACATCACCACCTTCATTTTTATATTCAACAGCAAGTTTACCGATATCAACTTCAGCAGAACCAATGTTTTGAACTTTCATTAACGCTTCCAAGATTGGGAAGGTATTGACAACTGAAAGCTCAACATCAAGCATACGCGTACGACGATGTGATTTTAAGATCTGGATTACTGAACGGTTTATTAAAGAACGACCGTAAACAGAAACAACAATATTCTTCTCACGGTATAATTGACCAATCAACGCAATCATGTGTTCCGCGATTTCTTCACGGTTTTTCCAACGGCCTTGATGTTCTGCGTGTAGGGCAACGATAGTGTCTTTGCTCACAGTTACGTCCTCTAATTTAATATCTATACTGGGCGTGAATTTTAAAAACGCCTAATTGTAATAGAATTATCATCAAGATTGAATCAAAAGCTGCTCAAGTTGTTGAGATTTTGTCGCAATCAGCCATAAATTCATAAAATACCTATAATTATTTTTGTGATTTTAGGTAAAAATCTTTTTCAATCATCGCAATAGCCGTGATCCATTTTAAAGCAATCATTGTTCATTGGTCGTCATCTAAGCGTTTTGGGTACTGTTTTAAATTAAGTTCCAAATGTTGCTTTCGTTTTCTCTGTTGCAATAAATGTACAGCACCTTCGATCACTAAAACCAGTACAGCCAACCAAATTGGAATATAAGTGAACCACTCCTCTGCGCCGATCTTCTCTCCGAGCAACAAGGAAACAAGCGCTAAAAGCACCGGTTCTAAATACCCCAATAAACCAAAAATAATCAGTGGCAGATAACGACTTGCTAAAATAAAGCTTCCCAAACCAATTGCACTTAAGCATCCAAGCCCGATGATGATCGCAATGAGAACTGGCGCATCAAAAAACTTGAGATACGGCGTATCCCCTGTTTGAGTAAGGAAAATTGCGATAGGAAGAATCAGCAATAAATCCCACCAAAAACCACCTAAATTATCCGTTTGAATTTTTTTACGAATCACGAAATACGCGGTATAACCAATCGCGACGAGCGCAGTTTCCCATGCAATGCTGCCTAAGCGCCAAAACTCATGTCCTACTCCAAACATCGCCAAAGCAACTGCGACACATTGAAACTTTGACAGCTTCTCGCCATACAGCACACTTCCGACCAAAACCAAGATCAGCGGCAATAAGAAATAGCCCAATGAAACTTGCAAACCACGACCATGCATTGGTCCCCATAGGAATAACCACAATTGCACTGAAGTGAGTAATGAGGTCGTCATTAGAAACAATAACAAACTTGGCTTTGCCAGAATTCGTTTAAATATAGTTTTGATATGAATCAAGTCACCACTTAACCACATGAACAAGGTTAAAAATGGCAAAGTCGCAATGATACGCCAACCAAAAGTTTGCTCGCTATCAAATGCGCCTAATACTTTGGTGTAAAAAAATAAAACACCAAAAGTTACAGAGGCCAAAACTGAGTAAATAATACCTTTGAGCATTTTGACCTCTATCTAGGCTAGAAAAAATCGCTAGCGAATGCATGATTTATCCACTATATGCAAATAAAAAAACCATGCAAGCATGGTTTTTAGAGAATATAGCGTATTTAACGGTATTCAGGATAAATCACATCACCAATATCATAACCAACCGTTTTGGCATAATTCAGATATTCATGAATAATTTCTTTATTCGGTGTTGGAGTCCGCGAAAGTACCCATAAATATTTGCGGCGTGGTTCACCGACCAATACAGTTTGATACTCTTCATCCAGTTTTAGAATCCAATAATCGCCACGCCCAACTGGAATCCAACGTACACCTTCAGGTAAAAAACTAACCCGCAATTTGCTGTTAAATGGCGCGTTTGCGACAAAGGCTTCGCCTAAACTTTGCTGTAAATTTCCATCGATATCGTAGCATTTGTTATCTACCACGATATTGCCATTTTCGTTCACTGTATATGTGGCAGAGATGTTATAAGCGCACTTACGCTCAAAAAACATCGGTTTACGTGCAACCTCATACCAAATACCCAAATACTTATCTAATTCTACTTTTTCAACGGTAGGCAAAGGCTTTGATTGAGCATAAGCGTATGTCCCGATAGCCAACCCAGTCAGGACTACGCCACCAATTGCAATTTTTGCTAAACGCCAACTCGATTTTGGGAAATTTGTAATCAATGGCATGATAAATCCTCAAAACAGAAATTTGTTATAAATAGTCATATAGTTAGCTTATTAAGCTAGCCTATTTTATAAACAAAAACTGTTGAGAAATGTATCACTCTTGAGAATTTCTCTCCTATATTACGATTGCAGCATATATGCTTTTAAGCGCACGATTTCATCACGTAACCTTGCTGCCTGTTCAAACTGTAACTCTTTAGAGGCTTTGAGCATCTCCTTCTCAAGTTTACCAATCTGCTTCGCAAACAATTTTGGATCAGATAAAAGGTGTTGTTCATCAGCACTCATTGCTTGAGCTTGATCCAACACTTTGTCATCGATTTCATCATCAGTTAACACTTCACCTGAATCAATTTCTTTGGTTGTTTGGCGCACGGTACTGCGTGGGGTAATACCATGCAATAGATTAAATTCAACTTGTTTCGCACGGCGTCGATCTGTTTCATCTATGGCTTTGCGCATCGAATCAGTAATACGATCCGCGTATAAAATTGCTTTGCCTTTGACGTTACGTGCCGCACGCCCAATGGTCTGAATCAATGATCGTTCTGAGCGTAAGAAACCCTCTTTATCTGCGTCCAAAATCGCCACCAAAGAAACTTCTGGCATATCCAAACCTTCACGCAATAAATTGATCCCGATCAGAACATCGTGTACCCCTGTTCTTAGATCATGGATAATTTTAACGCGTTCAACCGTATCGATGTCCGAATGTAAATATGCGACTTTGACGCCGTACTCTTTCAAATATGACGTTAAATCTTCGGCCATCCGTTTGGTCAATGTCGTCACCAGCACGCGTTCATTCAAATGCTTACGCAGATTAATTTCAGATAAAACATCATCAACTTGAGTTAGTACAGGACGCACTTCAATTTCAGGATCAATCAAACCCGTGGGACGCACCACTTGCTCTACGATCTGTTCAGATTTTTCCATTTCATAGCGTGCAGGGGTTGCACTGACGTAAACAGTCGTCGGTACAATTCGCTCCCACTCTTCAAACTTCATCGGACGATTATCCAGTGCGCTCGGCAAACGGAAACCATAATTCACCAAGTTTTCTTTACGTGAGCGATCGCCTTTATACATCGCGCCGATTTGAGGAACTGTGACATGTGATTCATCAATAATCAGCAAAGCATCTTCAGGAATATAATCAAAGAGTGTCGGCGGTGCTTCACCCGATGGACGTCCTGAAAGATGACGTGAATAGTTTTCAATGCCATTGGTATAGCCCAATTGCTGCATCATTTCCAAGTCATAGCGCGTACGTTGCTCGATACGTTGAGCTTCAAGCAGTTTGTCGTGTTCACGGAAAAACTTAAGTTGATCTTGCAACTCATCTCTGATGGTATCAATCGCACGGGTTAAATGATCTTTTGGCGTAACGTAATGGCTTTTTGGATAGATGGTAACTCGCGGAACTTTCCGTACCAATTTTCCAGTTAAAGGATCAAACCAACGGATCGAATCAACTTCATCATCAAACAACTCAACACGAATTGCATCCTGATCGGATTCCGCAGGGAAAATATCAATGATCTCACCGCGGATACGGTATGTACCACGCAAAAACTCTAGTTCATTACGGGTATATTGCATCTCAACCAGACGACGGATAATGTCATCACGACCGATTCGATCACCTTGCACAATATGTAGCAACATCTGCATATACGCATTCGGATCACCCAAACCATAAATCGCAGAAACCGATGCCACAATAATCGCATCTCGACGCTCTAATAACGCACGTGTTGCCGAGAGACGCATTTGATCAATGTGATCATTAATGGCTGAATCTTTTTCAATAAAAGTATCTGATGACGGCACATAGGCTTCGGGTTGATAGTAATCATAATAACTAACGAAATACTCAACCGCGTTGTTGGGGAAAAAAGATTTGAACTCCCCATAAAGCTGAGCTGCAAGGGTTTTATTATGTGCCATGACAATGGTTGGACGTTGGGTTTGGGCAATCACATTTGCCATGGTGTAGGTTTTACCTGAACCTGTAACACCCAGTAGCAGTTGATTACGAAAACCTTGTTCAATGCCACTGACCAATTTTTCAATCGCCTGTGGTTGATCGCCTGCAGGTTGATAATTGGTGACTAATTCGAATGGTTGGTTTTCGCTCATAAAGATACTGTCATACTAAATTTTAGTTCATTCATTTTATGGGGATGATTGAGGATTACTCAATGCTGAAATATTCACTATTATGTAGCAACCGCACAAAATGATCATAATCATAGAATACCCTCACGTATTCATTTTTCTACTTGACCAACTACGCAATCAGTTGCAACATGAAACTTATACACAATTTTAATGATAAAAATATGTCTTACCAATACCACGATGAAAGTATAGTCACCGAACTCCCAGAAGATACTGTCTTTGTTTTTGGCAGTAATCTAGCAGGTCAACATGACAGTGGCGCAGCTCGGGTTGCCGCACAACATTTTGCAGCAGTCAAAGGTGTTGGACGTGGTTGGGCAGGTCAAAGTTTTGCCATTCCAACGCTGAATGAACATATTCAGCAAATGCCACTTTCACAAATTGAGCATTATGTGAATGATTTTAAAATCTATGCCGAAAATCATCCCAAAACAAAATACTTTTTGACTGCTCTCGGTTGTGGAATTGCGGGCTATAAAGTGTCAGAAATTGCACCTTTATTTAAAGGGATTCATTCCAATGTTATTTTCCCAGAATCATTCCGTCCCTACATTGAAGAAGATGCCGTTTCACAATTTCCAAACTTAACGGCAGATATGGTCCATGCCTTTATCACCGATGACGTCATCTTCTATTTCAATCACGGCTATGAATCCTTTACTGAAGCTTTAGATAAAACCCAATTATCCCCTGCTGAAAAAGCTATTGCCTTAATTGTTCTGAATGAAGAACTATACCCACGTGATCGTTATGGACGAGGACGTGAACATGAAATCAAGGATATTTTAGGTAAATTAAATGGAAAAATTTTCCATTTTCAAAATAACACCGAAGGCGCGATGATCTTTGTCAGTGTGATTATTGCGCTGATGGAACTTTATGACATAGATGAACAAGACTTCATCAAACTTTGGCGTGGCGAACTTGAGATTCAGCACCCAATTAATCGTACTTAAAATAAAAGGGGCTGTACTAGATAAGGTTTAAATTTTAGTCCAAAACCTCAAAGTTTTTAGTTGTTGTCGAGGACTACCATAGTTAAATCTAAACTCACATTC
>NZ_JAKZGG010000026.1:0-44790 GCF_022549455.1 Acinetobacter sp. NIPH 1852
TTGGGAGCTATAGTTGAAAAAGTTACAAATCAGAGCTTTCGTGAAGCCGTTGAACTTAAATATAATTTGAGAAAGCGAAATATTAAATTTATAGATAATGATTTCTTGGCTGATGAAGTTCAATATGATTATAGATTTGAAGGCTTTTATGCTGCTTTTTATAGAGATAAATTTGATTTTAAAGAATCATTGTCAGCTGTTGGTGGGTTAGCTGGTTCAGCAAAAGAGATGACACTTTTAGCATCAGAGATGCTGCTGGAAAAGCCATTCAATATTTTGGATCGTAATGCTAGTCCATGTGCGATGAATTTAATTGGAGGATGCTATGGTTATGCTCTACTTCCCTATGAGTCTCATAAACCAAAAGGAAAGGATTTTATTGTCTATATGAAAGATGGTTATTTCCCTGGGGTAGAAACAGATATTTTTATTGATCAGGATTCACGTATTTTAACGCTTTTTAGGGGAGCAACAGTAGATAAACGTGAAAAATTGGATGATTTAAGAAAACGGATTTATGACACTCTGGCAGAAAATTAATAATTTTTTAATCGGTAGGTGAAAAGGATTAGTTCTAATTGATGAATTTGGTCAGGCAATGACAAATTTATGTAGACTCAAATCTTTCTTTTGTTTTATATGGTTGATTTAATTTACTATTATACGTTGGTATGGCTTTTGCTTCATCAAAGAAGAAAAGAAGGGAAGCTTATATGAAAAGTCATGGTTTTACGTTAATTGAGTTGATGATCGTAATTGCGATTATTGGCATACTAGCTGCTGTTGCTTTACCTATGTATCAAAATTATGTTGCGAAGTCTCAAATTAGTTCTGCAATCGCAGAACTAAATGGAGCAAGAACACAATATGAACTAGTAATGAATGATGGGGCGACCAATAGCACATTTACTGTAGATAATATGGGTTTTAGTGCACCAGATTCTCAATTTTGTCATTATGTTGTACATGCACCAGATGGTGGAGGGATTTCACAACCTGCCTTGGAGTGTCAAATGCATAATGTTGCAGCAATATTACTCGGGAAATCAATATTTTTAGACCGCCAAGCAGATGGTTCTTGGAATTGTAGGACTTCGGCTGGAATTGCGAATGGGCTAAAGCCTGTTGATTGTATTTAATCTTATTCAATTTAATTAATTATCTTAGGAGTATAATGTCTAACCGTCTTAAATTCTTTCTCAGTCATTTATTTATTTCAGCAATGATTGCTTTAATCGTTGTAGGGCTTGTTTTCTTTGTTTGGTATCCAGCGCCACTCGCCGAGGCGGTTGGGGTAACCGATATTTTTCTTATGCTACTTGTGATCGATGTCATCGTAGGACCAGTTTTAGGATGGTTAGTTTATAAAGAAGGCAAGAAAACCTTAAAAATGGATTTAAGCATTATCATTCTACTTCAACTCTCGGCTTTACTCTATGGAATCTATAGTATCGGTCAAGGTAGACCAGTGTGGTTGGCTTACACAGTCGATCGTTTTGAGGTTGTGCGTAAAAATGAACTGATTGAAGATAATATTGCGAAGGCATTGCCACAATACCAGCAACCTTCTTGGTTTAAGCCTCAGTTTGTTGGCGTTGTTTTTGCAAAAGATACTAATGTTCGTAACGATGAAATGTTCCAAGAGTTATTTGCTGGTATTTCAATTTCTCAAAAACCTGAACGATATGTACCGTTGATCGACGTAAAAAATCAGATTCAACAACGTGCCCAAGATCTGAAACTACTTAAACAATTTAATGACCCACAATCTGTACAGAAAATTTTAGCCAAATACCCACAAGCCAATGCTTTCATCCCACTCAAAGCAACAGCGATAGATATGACAGTTCTTATCAATAAAGAAACAGGTGACGTAGTTAAAATCGTTGATTTACGTCCATGGAAATAATTGAAAAGGGCGTTCCTATTGAGTTCATTGATCAAACGTTGTGGGTAGGCCTGATCATTCTCCTTGATTAAAAAATGTAGTTTTTCCTACCAAATTGAGATCAATAAAATGGCTTCGTTATATACTACCGCGAAGCCTTATCTTTATTTAACCTTATGCAAGCTCTCTGTTTTCTTCTCGCCAGTGCTCTACTTGGCTTTGCGTGGCTCTCGCCATTCCATACCTACCCATGGGTGACTTTTTCGAGCGATCTCGCTGGTTTTGCTGCGGGGATTGCGCTATTTACTTTGGCTCTGAATAAAAATATAAAAGTACCTAAAGCACAGTTATGGATGCTGCCTATTATTGTGATTCCAATATTGCAATGGGGCTTTGGCTTAATTGGGGATCTGAGTGTTGCGTTACTGAGTTCATTTTACCTATTTACCTTTTGGTTAATGATCTTGCTCGGTTTTAACCTGTCGCTACAGCAACCAAACCGACGTGAACAGTTGATGCAAGGGTTTAGTTATCTGGTGCTTGCAACGGCTCTGATCACCAGTCTGATGGCAATCGCACAGTGGTTGAAACTCGAATCCAACTTGAGTGCAGTGATTCAGCTTAAAGGAAACCGCCCATTTGCCAACTTTGGCCAACCAAACAATATGGCGACCTTTTTAATCGTGGGATTGTTTGGGGGGCTTTATCTCTATGAAAAACGAAAAGCAGCCTTATGGTTGCTGATTCCATCGAGTTTCTTAATTTTATTTGCGATTAGTTTAAGTCAGTCTAGAACGTCGTGGATGGTACTGATTTTTGTTTTTATTTATTGGATCTATAAACAACATAGAAATAGCCCGCGTCTGAATTTTCCTAAACTGATTTTCTGGTGTGCAACTTTTGTATTGATGTCAGGTTACCTTTTACCGCTGTTGACGCAATGGATCGCAGCGGAACAGCTTACCGAAGTGGCTAAGACTGCTTCTATTGTTGATCGGGCGAGCCGAGGACATGAGCGTTTAGGAATGTGGATGCAAATCCTTCATGCGATCGCAGAACAGCCATGGTGGGGCTATGGATGGAATCAAACCAGTGTGGCAGTGGTGGAGAGTCTTCAGTTCAATACGGTACAGGTTTGGTTTAATAGCTCGCATAATATTTTATTGGACTTACTGGTTTGGAATGGTATTCCACTGGGTCTTTTGATTATTGGCTATATCACCCTGTGGCTATTTTGGTTAAATCAACGCAATAAAGAGACTGTTTCAATTATTGCGATGTTGATGGTCGTTGCCATTTTGATTCATGCCATGCTTGAGTTTCCGCAGCGCTATGCATATTTCTTATTGCCATTGGGCTTCTTATTGGGTCTGATTCAGTCGCAAACACCGAATTTAAAAGGCATCGAAATACATAAGAATATTATCTGTTGTGTTTGGGTGTTGAGTCTTATTGTACTTCTGATGATTTGGCGCGACTATAAGCTCTATCAAGACAATAGCCGTTTGGCTTTTGCGAAAAAGCCACCGACTGCTCGTATTTTGGGTAGTTCAGAAATTCTATTATTAACTCAGTTTGAGTGGCGTCTCAATTGGATTGCACTCTCACCGAATACAGTGATGTCTGAGCATGAGTTAATGATGATCGGCAAAATGGTGAAGAATAAAGCAACACCGTTTAATCTGAAAAAGTATGCGCAGTTGCTGGCATATAATGGTAGAGAGGCAGAAGCACAGCAATATATTGAGATTTGGAATCGGCTTTATAAAAAGCAACTGACTTTAGAGCAGGTGATTGGTCAGTCCAAAAAGTAACAGCGATAAAAAATCCCTTTCAAATTCTTGAAAGGGATTTTTTTGTTTCTTAAATTTGACTTTGAATGTAGTTTTCGATGCCAACCTTTTCAACCAAATCAAGTTGAGTGTCGAGCCAGTCTAGATATTCTTCTTCTTTTTCTAAGATTTCTTGGACTAAATCGCGTGTTACATAATCCTGCTCAACCTCAGCAAGCTCAACTGCTTGCTGAATCGTCGCGATATTTTCTTTAACTTTGCGAATATCACAATTTAACACTTCTTCGGTGTGCTGGCCGATATACAATTTGCCGAGATGCTGTAAGTTGGGCAAACCTTCTAAAAATAAAACACGTTCAATGATTTTATCGGCATGTTTCATTTGGCGAATAGATTCTTTGTATTCTGCTGAACCGAGCTGTTCGATGCCCCAATCATTAAACATACGAGAATGTAAAAAATATTGGTTAATTGCAGTTAAATGATGATAAAGCACCTGATTCAGCTGATTGATCACTTCACGATTGCCTTTCATTGCGCTTGCTCCATAAAACACCAAGTTGATGCCGTAAACATCTGTGAAATACCAACAGACCCTTATTAAGGCAATTTATATGATTTTAATCAACAAACAGGGTTATGGCGAGTAATTTATAGAACGGCAAATGAAAATCACAATCATGAGGAGTTCGACGCTCAGAGGGGTGATGGTAGCGACCTAAGAAAATGGAAGTCTTGCAAGAACATTATTTTTATAAAAAAACCGCTTAGATGAAGAGGGGTTAAGGTTCGACAAGAAGCGGTGGAGTCGTAAACACGAATGGAATTTGTTTTAAGGTCTAAATAAGTCAGGCTGCAACCGAGATGCGTGCAGCGATTTCAGCGAGTTCTTCACTGATAATAGCACGTGCTTCAGGAACACAACGCCCACAGCAAGTTCCTAAGCCAAGTTGTTCGCGGATTTCACGATAGCTCTCTGTACCGTTGGCAACGGCATCTTTGATATCTTGATCGGTGATTCCACGACATAAACAGACATACATGGCAGACTATTCACAAATATAAATGCGATAATTGATATTATTGATAATTGTTATCGTTTGTCAATGAATTTCATTCGAATAGTGAATAGATTCTTATTGGGAATTTGAATAAAAAAACACCACCTTATCGGTGGTGTCTATGTTTTTTATTTATATTATTGAAAAATATGAATTAAAAACTATGGAATAATGACAATGCCATCCATTTCCACCAGTGCATTTTTAGGTAAGCTTGCAACGCCAAGTGCGGCACGTGCAGGGTAGGGCTGAGCGAAGTATTCACCCATAATCTGATTGACCAGCTGGAAGTGAGACAGGTCGGTGAGGAAAATGTTGAGTTTGGCGATGTCCGTTAAGCTACCACCAGCAGCAGTACATACTGCTTTTAGATTGTCAAAAACTCGACGAATCTGAGCCTCAATGCCATCCACGAGTTCCATACTGTATGGGTCTAAGCCAATTTGACCTGAAAGATAGAGCGTATTGCCAACAAGAATTGCTTGAGAATATGTTCCGATCGCAGCAGGGGCGTGTTCAGTATGAATAACTTGACGTGACATTAAGCTCTCCTATGTCATTATTTTCTATCTTAAGCAAAGCGACTTTAACACAAAAGCATAGCTGCGAAACGACTGAGTACTGCCGAGTCGTTTTCAGATGGTTTTAAACCACTTTAGCGACTTCTGGTTGGACGATCGGTATATTTAAGCGTTCAATGCGCGGGAAATTCAGATGCATACGCAAGTCACGAATAATTTGTGCAAGTTGTTTTCGATTGTTCACCACGATATTGACGTAGGTCTTTTGATCTTGTGAGTGAACCATTTCAACCCCTGTCTTTGCTTTACGACATTGGTAGATCAGATCAGAAATTTGTTCATCGTTCATGGCCATATGAATACATAAATAAGCACTAAAGCGAACATCATCTATTTCTTCTGATTGCCAATATAAAGGCATGATATTTTCAGGGTGTAAATGTTGTTCGTGCAATAAATTACGGCAGCGGGAACGGTGCACGATCAAACCGCGACGTGATAAATGTCCTTGAATCGGATCCCCTAATACGGGATTACAACAATGCGCATATTTTACATCGACGCCTTCAGTACCGAGAATTAAGCGATCTGAGCTTTCATGAACATGTGAATATTGATCTTGAGCGAATAGGTGATTTGCTACCAATTGAGGTAGTAGGTCGCCAACAGCGATCTGTTCAAATAAGGTATCTTTACTGCTTAAATGTCGCCACTCTAAAACATTGATCCAATCATTTTGAGAAAGATCGTTGATTGAGCGATGGAATAATTTTAAGGCTCGATTCAGTGCTTGTTGACCGACTAAACGTTGCTCATCAATATCTTGATCTCTGAGCATATTTTGCAATGCACGACGTGCTTTTTGTGTGTTAATGAAGCTTAGCCAATCTGGATTCGGCGTGGCCAATACATCGGTAATGATCTCAACCACCTGACCGCTATACAGTGGAGTAGATAATGGATGAATTTCACCATCGATTTTGGCACCAACAGCATGGTTACCTAAAAATAAGCTTGCTGAATACGCGAAATCAACTACGGTTGCACCTTGTGGCAGTTCATGTAGCTGCCCATGAGGGGTATACACCCAGATTTTCTCTTGATGTAGATAGTCAAGTAAATCACTAAAGGTGGTTTTGGCACACTCACTGTCAATTAAGGTGTTCAGGTTTTGCATAGATGCTTGAATCGCCGATCGACAAGCCTGAGGTGCATTTTCCCCAAGTACCACACCAAAGCGTGCGGCTTTACGCATCAATTCAGTTTGAATGGTGAGAGATAGTGTGGTTTTTTCGCCTTTAAGCTTAATCATTAGCGACTGATTGCCGCCAGGTAAAGGGCGGCGAATATGGTCTCGATATTGTAAGACTTGAAAATTATCTTTCAGTGCAGTGACCAGACGGTCGCAATCCGCAATGCTTTGTAAAACGATTTCAAAGGCGTGGCTATGACTCAGTTCATTTAAATCAATTTCATTTTTTACAAAGTGACGTAGCAATTCGATATTATTATTTTTCTTTTTAATTCGACCTTTTATCTTATGGTTTTCTAATAAATCGGATAATTTTTGTTCCCAAATGGTTTGATATTCACAGCGTTTAGGTTTGGTTTCTAATAGTGCGGTTTGTATGTCATTGAACATGTCGAGATCAAGATTTTGATAACATAGATGTTCTAGGTTATCTGCCATCTCGTTCATGCCCACAAGGCGTGCCATAGGCACAAAGATATCAAACGTCTCTTGTGCAATCCGAGCACGTTTGTCTGGGCGCAGCGCGCCTAGCGTGGTCATATTATGATAGCGATCTGCAAGTTTAATAATAATGACACGAGGATCTTGTAAGGTGGCTTGCAGGATTTTTCGGAAAGATGCGGCTTTGTTATATTCTTTATCACTGGAGTGGCTGAGTTTGGTCACGCCATCGACAAGTTCGGCGACGACCAAGCCAAATTTTTCTCCAATCTCATCTTTGCTAAATTCAGTGTCTTCAATCACATCATGTAATAGTGCAGCCATAAGCGTATCTGCATCGAGACGCATATGTGCCAAGATACAACTCACCGCAATAGGGTGTAAGACATAGGGTTCGCCACTTTTACGGGTAATACCGCTATGTGCTAAATCGGCAAAATCACAGGCAGCAAGCACACGCAGGACGTCGCTATCTTTGAGATAGGCATCAATAATTACTTTTAACTGTTGCTTGGCTTGGCTGACCTCTTCGCCTGGCATAGAAAAACACCTTTTATAACATGAATTCAATAATGATAACGTCTATGAATATTTGCTTTAGCCTCTAATGAAAAGCATATTGCTAAACTTGTCAATTTATTCAGGAAAAAAACTCAAAAATTTTTCAACTGAAGGAAAGTGCTTTTATCAATATAGAACAGGATCTACTGATATTTCAACAAACAAAAAAGCCCAGTGTCTTCACAATGGGCTTCTATGCAAAGTAAATTCGACTTAGAAAGAAAAACCTTCTAAGTTTAATGAATTTGTAGACAATACCATATCAAGATTTGACGTTTGGTAGTCTTGATCGCGTTGTTTCAAAATGTCTTTAGTTACATGACCCATCGCAATTTCGCGTAAAGCAACGACGGTTGGTTTGTCATTATCCCATTCTACAGTGGGTTCCATTCCTTGACGTGCGAGTTGACGTGCACGTTTACTCGCCACCAGTACCAACTCAAAACGGTTATCTACGTGGTCTAAACAATCTTCAACGGTTACACGTGCCATAAGTAGTCTCGTTTGAACAATACATCTGAAATGACTAAGTAGTATAAAAGGCTTTTGAGCAAGACTCAAGCTATTCGCGATGGAGCGTAATTAAATTCTCGATCAATTGTTGATGACGATTACTTTGCTGCAATGTTACTAAACGGTTGGCGCTGATAATCGATTCTAGATCATGTACAGCTTTATTGAAGTCATCATTGATAATCACGTAGTCAAAACTAGCAAAATGACGCATATCTTCCACGGCACAACTGAGACGATGCTCAATCACTTCAACTGAATCTGTGCCACGGTTGGACAGGCGTTGTCTTAAATCGTACTGTGTTGGAGGCAGAATAAAGATTTGTTTTGATTCTGGAAAAAGTCGACGAACTTGCTCTGCGCCTTGCCAGTCAATTTCTAATAATACATCGTGACCTTGTTGTAGTTGTGCTTTGACGGTGGCTTGGGAAGTCCCATAATAATTGCCAAAGACTTCTGCGTATTCAATAAATCCATCCTGTTCAACTTGGGCTAAAAAATCTTCTTTAGTGGTAAAATGATAGTGAACACCATCTAATTCGCCAGGACGTTGGTCGCGAGTTGTGTGCGAGACTGAAACATGAAGGTTGCTGACTCGATCGAGTAGGGCTTTCACTAAAGATGTTTTGCCTGTTCCTGAGGCCGCAGAAACGACAAACAATAGACCCGACATGATACTTTCCTGATATGATAAAATATCTTGGCTATTGTAGTGTAGCGTGCTGCTAAACGAAATAGTTTGGTATAAATATTCAGATGCTTAGAGTGAGGATGTTATGGAAATCGTGTTAGCCAATCCACGGGGTTTTTGTGCTGGTGTTGACCGTGCTATAGCAATTGTCAATCGCGCACTCGAATGTTTTAATCCCCCGATTTATGTACGCCACGAAGTAGTACACAATAAATTTGTGGTCGATGATTTACGTCAGCGCGGTGCAGTTTTTGTCGATGAACTTGATCAAGTGCCTGATGATTCGATCGTGATTTTTAGCGCGCATGGTGTTTCAAAGGCCGTACAGATAGAAGCTGAACAGCGTGGTTTAAAGGTATTTGATGCAACTTGCCCATTAGTGACTAAAGTCCATATAGAAGTCACTCGCTATGCGCGTGAAGGGGTGGAAGCGATCCTGATTGGGCATGAAGGTCATCCAGAAGTTGAAGGCACGATGGGACAATATGATATGTCCAAAGGTGGCGCGATCTATTTGGTTGAAGATGAGCAAGATGTTGAAGCATTGATGGTGAAACATCCTGAAAAAGTTGCTTTTGTTACGCAAACCACGCTATCAATCGACGATACAGCAAAGGTGATTGATGCTTTGCGGCTTAAGTTTCCACAGATTCAAGGGCCACGTAAGGATGATATTTGTTATGCCACTCAGAACCGTCAGGATGCAGTACGGGATTTAGCTGAGCAATGTGATGTGGTGCTAGTGGTTGGTTCTCCGAATTCTTCTAATTCTAATCGTTTACGTGAGTTGGCTGAACGTATGGGGAAATCTGCTTATTTGGTTGATAACGCGGATCAGCTTGAACAAGCGTGGTTTAAAGCGGACAGCAAAATTGGTGTGACGGCTGGTGCATCAGCGCCTGAAATTTTAATTAAGCAAGTGATTCAACGCTTACAAGATTGGGGTGCAACACCGCCTAAAGAGTTACAAGGTACAGAGGAAAATATTACCTTTAGCCTGCCAAAAGAGCTGCGCATACAGGTGATACAAGCCTAATTTTATTAGAAAAATGTGAACTAGGAACGGATGGATTACACTCCATCCGTTTTTTTTTGGTTCTTATCTGCTTTGTATTGGTTCTGTAAAAATAAAATTTAATATAGAGCTAATAAATTTAAAAAAAATTGGTACAAAGTGATGGGGAAAAGTCGGGGATTCACCTTAATCGAGTTGATGGTGACGATTGCTGTTTTGGCGATTGTCGCGATGATGGCTGTGCCTAGTTTTGGCAATATGGTGGCGAGACAAAAATTAAATGCAGCAACTCGTGAACTCACACTTGCGATTAATCAAGCAAAATCACAAGCAGCTTTGATGAAAACAACGGTAGCCGTATGTCTAAACCGAACCAATACGGATGATGACTTTAATAAAGATAAATGTGCGACAGCTCTGATTCCAAACTATGCAGCATTGGATCAACAAGAAGTTCAGAACACACGAGTTATTTCCGTACAGATCGACCCTCAAGTTGCGATTGAATCTACCAGTGCAGAGATGATTTTGTTCAATGATGTCGGAAGTGCAACTACCGCTGAAACATTTAGTTTCTGTAAGTCAGCTCAAAACAGAACAATAGAAGTAACAAGATTAGGCAATGTTCGACAAGTTGCAGGGGCGTGTTAATGAATATTAATAAACATCAACAAGGTGTGGGGCTGGTAGAAGTACTGGTTGCTTTGTTGTTATTAGCAGTTGGGGTTCTAGGGTATACCATTTTGCAACTTCGCGCGGTAGATGCATCTAGTGAGGCATTAGCTCGTTCTCAAGGAATGCTCATTTTACGTGGGTTGGCTGAAAATATGCGTGCAAACCCCGATGCACAAACGAATTATCCTGCGGCTGTGAGAGCTTATACCAATATTACGGCAACACCGACATCACCTAGTAACGCGTGTTTCAATCCCGCCTCTGCCTGTACTCCTACGCAAATGGCAACTTATGACGCTTTTATGGCTGCACGAACAGCATTTGAAATTGGTATGAATATTACGATGGATACCTGTCCAGGTGTGATAGCTGCACCTGTACAACGGCAATGTTTATTTGCTGCATGGGGAGATACAGAGCTTAGCGCAACCAATACAGCTGCGGATGTAAGTGAGTGTATGGGAGCAACAGGTGTGTATGTGAATCGCTCAAGTTGCTTAATGATGGAGGTGTATTAATGAAAACTCCACATTATGTTGATTCGAAGCCGATACAACAGCAGGGTTTTACGCTTATTGAATTGATGGTGGCGTTGGCGTTGGGTTTGCTTGTGACTGCCGCTGCGGTGCAGCTTTTTACGGGTGGATTTCTTGCTTCTCGTATGCAAGAAGCAAATGCTGAACTGCAAAATAGTGGTGTCTTTGGTTTAGATTATGTCGCACGTGATATTCGTTTGGCGAATTATATAAATACAGCTTTCCCAGAGTTGAATGACCAAACGCCATGGGGCGGAATTGTATTGACCGCTATAGATGCAACAACCTCTAATGCAAACTTACCTATGCCTGCCACAGCACCTTTTATTTCAAAGGGTCTATTGAGTCACAGTATTGGGACTGGCGATACACTTAGTACAACTTTAAATGAATGGCAAGGTTTGTCGAACGTTGATGTCGAAAGTGATCAATTAACTATTCAGTTTGTTGCACCGAATGCGATGGTGAATTGTGAAGGGGAAAATGTACAAGCAGGTGATTACGTCATTCAGCGATATTTTTTAAGACGTGCAAATGCGGCTTTAACGACGGGCACGGATTACGGATTGGCTTGTGATGCAAATAGACCAACGCCAGCAGGCACAGCAGCCGTTGCAAAACCGACATCCATTACAGGGTTCGGTGGGGCTGGTGAGTTAATTATGCCTCGAGTTGATCATTTCGTGGTGCAGGTTGGGACTAAGGACTCAACAGGTAATATGGCGTATTACACAATTAATCAATACCGTACGATGGCCGCTGCTGCTCATGCGGCAGCTATACCCACTGTCCCACCTCGAATTGTTTCAGTCAAATTAGCAGTATTGGTTCGTTCAACAGATAACACTCGGAATAACGCAATTGATTTGTCTAGACGAATTGATCTGTTAAACCAAAATGTCGCACTCACTGACACCAATACTCGTTTTGCTCGCCGTGTATACAGCACTGTCGTCACATTTAGAAATGGGTTGGGAGAAAAATGATGAGCTTAAAACAACCCTATCGCCAACAACGTGGTGCAACACTGATCGTTGTCTTAATCATTTTGCTTGTTGTGACGATCATTGGCGTCGTTGCAATACGTGTAGCTATGACCTCACTGAATATTGCAACCAACAGTCAAATAGGACAGTTGCTATTACAAACCAGTGATACACCGACTAACTATTTCTTAAATCGAACCAATTATAAGGATATTACCTCGGTTATGAATGTTGTGGGTAAGGTGATCGATGATCAAAAAGATCCTTTAAGTCATGGGCGGGAATATATTTTCTGTTATCGCCCCACTGAAGCGTTACAAGTCGGCAGTATCCTCGATGTAACGATTTTGGTTCCACCAGCGGCAACTGCTTCGGATAATACCAAGGCAACAGTAGATACGTCTGAAAGTAACCGTAGTGGCTTTTGTAATTTAGAGCAGGACTTTGGCAGTGCGCGTGAAGCTGTCGTGACACAAGTTGCGGTGAAATATATTAATGCAGCAAATGATACGACGCCGGGTGCAGATTTGGCGCGAAATACAGATTTGAGCAAAGACGCTAAAGTTCAGCAAGGTAAGGTCGATGGACGAGTTCGCATCACCTCAACCGCAATTTTGCCCAATTATTCGAGTACCAACTTAGCGGCAGTACAACAAGATTGTATTGGTAATGGTAGTGCTGTGGGTTTTATCAATGACAATGTCGATGATGGTTTACAAACTAAGCGAACAGTTGCGGATTGTTTGCGTGATTATGGCATTCCCGTAAATACACAGGTTCAAGAGATTGATCTGATGACACGCTACGTCGAAGACGAAGCACCAGAATAAATAAATGGGGAGAATGATGATGAAAAGACAAAAAAATAGGTTAGATTTCCAGCATTATGTTCACCGTTTTTCATATGGTGCGTCGTTTGTTTGGGCATTTACAGGGACAATGCTGGTTGCGACATCGGTTGCACAAGCCAGTGATATGCAGATTTATGCGAATCCTACCGCAGGTAAAAAAACTATTGTAATGATGTTGGATACATCGGGGTCGATGAATTATATCCGTAATGATTACGATGTATGTACAAACGATACAACTTTCAATGGTTCAAAAACAACTCCAACAACGGATAATACTGTTTATAGGGAAGATTCTACAACGACACCAAGTTATGAGCGTAGGTATTGTTATGTTAGAAAAAGTCAAGAACGTGATGTTCCTGCAAAAGTAAAGGATCCGAATACGGGTTGTGAAAAAGTCAATGATACAACATATAAATGTTATGATCGTATTACGCGATTAAAAGATGGTATGAATGCATTATTAGAGAGTAATAATGCCATATTAAAAAATGTGCGAGTTGGATTAGGGCATTATCCACTTGGCAATGTGCGAGGTAAAATTTTAGTTACAGCAGAACCATTAGGTGATGTAAATACTTTAAATACATCAGGTTCACAACGTTATAAATTAAGGCAAGCTGTTAACGATTTGATTGCAACAGGTCGTACACCAACAGCCCATGCTTATGCAGAAGCTGCCGCTTATCTTATGGGAACATCAACACGAAGTGCCTCAGAAATTCAAAAAGATTTATATAAAAAGGTGACCAATAGATCTGTAACGACCTATTATAAATGTGTGAATTGGCGTTCTACGGATTTTTCTAATGGTGTGCAATATTGTGCCAATAACAATACAAATAGAAATGGTACAAATGCGACTTACTGGCAGAATATGGGTAATGTTGAGCCTTCTGATTTTGCGGGAGATGGAGCTAGTGGAGATTTTACCTATACTTTGGAGATGCAATTAGGAACAAATGCTGATAGTGGTTTTGATGATTCAATTACTGCTTCAAAAGATGGTAACAATTATATTTCACCTTTACCTGCTGCTGCTGATCGTGTGAGCTGTGATGGTCAAGGGGTGTATGTCTTATCAGATGGTGAAGCGAATAACTCAAGTGTTGCTAGATCAAGAGCTATTATGTCTGCTGCATTGGAGACTACAACAACCAACTTTACCTGTCCAACAAGTGGTGGTTTAGATACGGGGGCGGCTGCATCTTGGCACTGTATGGGGGAATTTGCTAAAAAGTTATTTAATAAAAATACTAACCCCGTTAGTGTATCTATTCAAACTGCTTTTGTGGGTTTTGGTAATGATTTTAATGCATTAACAGCCACACATGTACAACAAGCATGTAAAATGAGTTCACGTACACAGGCTGACCGTTCTGGAAATGATGCATGTTCACCAGGGGCGGGAACACATGCTGTAAGTACACCGGGTTATGGTAATGGTGGTTTCTTTACTACTCAGAGTGCGCAAGGTGTCACAGATAGTGTTATTGCTTTCATTAATAACTTAGGGGTAGCACCGCTTGAGCCACTCACCACAGGTTCAATTTCCGTTCCTTCAGATGCACTAAGTCCATCGGGTCTACAACCTTATGGTTATTTGCGGGCTTTAGAGCCAAATCCGCAAAGCAATAATATGATTTGGGCCGGTAACTTAAAACGTTATAAGGTGGTTTTGAGCGGTGCGAATGCTGGTGCGTTTGCAGGAGCAAATGGCACGACACTGGTGTATGACTCAAAAGGTGCGTTTAATAAAACCACAAAAGATTTATGGAACAGTAGTGCTGTCTATGATGGGAAAAGCTATACGGATGGTGGCATTATCAATTTAGGCGGAGCACTTTCTCGTGTACCAATGCCAATTTTAGGTCAAGCAGAAAACTTGTCTGTAGAACCAAAACAGTACGCATATGCAGCAAGACCAAATGCATTAAGACGCTTATTCACTAACGTCACCGTGAACGGTGGTGCTGATTTAACCAGTAAAGATGATAGTGGTGATTTGTTGAGTATTCCCGTTGGGGATGCGGAAGGTGAGATTCCAACGACTGGAATTGCAGCATATGTACTGAAGCAGTTTACAGAGCAAAATACGCTAAAAGATTTTCCAATATTAGTTAAACAGAAAATTTTGAATTATCTAGGTTTTAGTGTGCCTTTGGATGAATCAGCTACCGATTTGCCTGCAACACTGACCACACCAAATGCACCCCATTTGGCAATGGGTGGAAGTGTGCACTCATTTCCTGTGCAATTGACATATTCAGGAACATTAGATGCCACTGGTCAACTCACAAGTACTCGTGAACAATCTATTTTATACGGTACGATGGATGGTGGTTTACATCTAGTAGATAGTACGACGGGGATGGAACAAATGGTGTTTGTTCCATCCGAGTTATTGAGAAGTAACATTGCGTCTAAAGCATTAGTTAAAGGTGCAAGCGATAACACTGCACCTGTGCACGGTGTGGATGGCGAATGGGTTGCAGATGCATTATACAAATCTCAGAAAGCAACAAATGCCACAGATGTAAGTAAAGTACAAGCACGCCAGATGAATGTATATGGTGGATTGCGTATGGGCGGAGAGAGTTATTATGGTCTGGATGTTTTAAACCCTAAAAAACCTAAACTGTTATTTAGGGTTGGCAGTGATCAAAGTAATTATAGTCGTATGGGACAATCATGGTCTAAACCTATCATTGCGAATATTCGTCATAACAATGTGATTAAGCGTGTGATGATCGTGGGTGGTGGTTACGATGCACGTTATGAGAGCCCAACCTTTACTTTGACTGGAAGTGATACTGCTAAAGGCAATGCAGTTTATATCATTGATGCAAAAACAGGTGAGCGCTTATGGTGGGCGAGTAATACTGGGGCAAATACTAATAATACAAATATGAAGCATAGTATCGTGAGTCGTGTCAGTGCGATTGACCGAAACGCGGATGGATTGATTGATCATCTTTATTTTGGGGATTTGGGGGGGCAGGTCTTCCGTGCAGATTTAAATAATGCGGTCGGAACAACAACAGCAAATTTTGGTAAACGTGTCGTACGTTTGGCAAATCTTGCAACCACAGAAAGTGGTGCTGCTTTAGATCAAGGAAAAAATCCACGTTTCTATAAAGCCCCTACGGTGACGATTCATGATCAAGGTGCTGAGACATTCATGTTGATTGGTCTTGCATCGGGTAATCGAAGTACCCCGTTAGATGTTTATCCATTACGAGGCCGTGATGGAATGACCCCCGTGAATGCTTTAAATGATCGCTTAGTGAATAATGTGTATGGTCTCATTGATCGTGATTTTATTAAGACAGACCTAATTAGTGGTACACCAACACTGAGTACAGAAAATAAAAATCTCTCGCATTTGCAGAAAAATCCACAATTGTTGACAGGTAATATTATCGGTGCATTTGTTGGTGCATCGGCTACCAAAGACGGTTGGTATCGTTCGCTGTCTAGTAACAGTAACGGTATCGAAAGAGCGGATAATAGTTTCCGTGTAGCGGGTGGTATGAAAGCATTTGAAGAGCCGATTGCATTAACAGGTAACTTGATTGTCCCTGTTTATGACCCACAAGGTACGGGTATTGCACAACAAGACCCATGTAAACCTCGTGTGATTGGTGAAACAGATAGTCAACGCTTTTGCTTACCTTATGGTGTTTGTCTTAAGTCAGATGGTACCGTGAATCTCGCACGAGAAGGTGGTACTGGCTTTCAAACGACAACGGAAGACTGCCCGCCTAATGTCACTGAGTGTAATAAAAATGTGATCGGCGGGGGAATTGTTGGCTTGGCACCAGTGCCAATTAAAGAACCAACATCAACAAATCCATGTCCAGATTTCTCTATTGCTGGGAATGAAAAAGGGAATGGAATTTGGAATTGTATTCCGACGATTAATCCAACTCGATGGTATGAAAGATGGAAAAAATAACGCAAGGAAATACAAAATTCTTTCAATCGACGGGAACGTTTCGTCGGTTGAAAGAGGGGGCTACTAAAGGGTTTACTCTAATTGAGTTGATGATCGTTGTTGTTATCGTTGCGATATTTGCTGCAATAGCAATTCCGAGTTATCAGGAATATGTGAGAAGAGCTAATGTCGCTATGGCGCAACAAGAAATGCAAAAGATTGCAGAACAATTAGAGCGCCATAAGGCAAAAAACTTTACTTATCGAAGCTTTGACCCGAATTTTATTTATAACGTCGTGGGGCCAATGAATTCAGTGACTTTGCCAAGAGGAGCAGTGAGTTCGGCGATTAAATATACAATTACAATCACAGATGCAGAAGCGCCAACAAGATTGTTAACGGATACTACCGCTCCCACGATTAGAGCTCGTAATTGGGTTATGATTGCGAGAACGAACGACGTTAGAAACTATGATTTGTTAATGACCAGTGCTGGAGTACGTTGTAAAAATAAAACAAAATTGAATGTTACAGATGAAGGGTGTGGTACGGAAGCAACAGGAAGGGAGGACTGGTAATCGTGCATAAAAAAGGTTTTACCCTCATTGAGCTTATGATTGTTGTTGCGATTATTGGTGTATTGGCGGCGATCGCTTATCCAGCATATACTGGCTATAAAGTTCGAGTACAGCGTACAGATGCACAGGCTGAAATGTTGCAAATAGCACGTAATTTGGCAACGTTTAAAATGGCAAATAATAGCTATGCAGGACGAACAGCAACAAATATTTATGGTGCGACGACGATATCCAGAGCACAGCCTCTATATGATATTGTATTGACTGATGCGGATGGCGTAGCTCTTACCGCAGCCTCTGCAAGAGTTAGAACTTGGTTGTTAATTGCAACGCCTAAAGCAGGAACATTACAGGCTGGTAATGGTGTAATTTGCTTAAATGATCAAGGACAAAAATATTGGGAGAAAGCGGCAACAGTATGCGCACTATCCGCAACTTCTAATTGGGATGGTCGTTAACTCCCTCATAAAGTACCCTATCTTTAAGAAAAGCAAATATCGAAAGGTATTTGCTTTTCTTCTTTTTATCGCAAGGGATAGATTAATTTTTTTAATGTTGCAATTATTTTTTATACTAAAAATAAGCTTAATTTTGTGATGAATTTATCTTTATTTTAATAAATGTGGATTCGTATTTAATATTTTTGCAGTTATCTGACAATATCTACCTTTCATCCATAAAAAATAGATTTCATGGCGTTTTGGTAGGAAATTGATAATTAAACATTAGAACATAAATCAAAACTATAAAAATTGTGCATATGGAGGGCGATATGCAACAAGTATATCATTCCAAGCTTAACGCTTCGCCTCATACTCGAAGCATAGCTATTGGGTCGAGCCATGCTCGATGTAAACCATGTCACTTCGAGCATAGCTCTCCGTCTTGCGCTCAGACAAAGTTGCACTTTGTTTATCCTCATACTCAAAGCACAGCTTTTCGTCTTTCTCCATCGGGTAACTTCGAGCATAGCTCTTCGTCTTGCGCTCAGACAAAGTTATACTTTGTTTATCCTCGCTCAGGATTTACGTTATTTGAACTGATCGTGACAATTACAATTATTGTAATTCTTGCTGTGATGGCTGCCCCCTCTTTTGCCAGTATGTATTCACGTCAAAAACTGGAATCTTCAGCACGTGACGTGGCGATGAAAGTATCTGAGGCTAGGGCCCAAGCCGTGATGCTTCGAGAGTCAACTGGTGTTTGTCTAAGCTCGTTATCAGAAGCCAATTGTTCAACAGCACTTACGATCACGGATACCAATAAAAATAGGATATTTGTGTCTCATTTAGAAAAAGGAGTCACAGTTGATAGTCGTTCAGAAACTTATCTTAAATTTAGAAACAATGGCAGTGTAGCTGCTGCTACCAATTTTATTTTACTGCGGAATGGCTTTTCTTATTGTATTGCTGTTGGGATAACGGGTGATACAACAATAAAAGAGGGAGCTTGCACATGAATTATAACAAACAAAAAGGTGTAGGTTTAGTTGAAGTTTTAGTTGCGCTATTACTTCTAGCAATCGCTGTACTTGGTTTTGCTGCCTTACAGTTGAAAGCAGTCGATGCCAGTTTGGAAGCGAGTAAGCAAGTGATTGGATTGACGATTGCTCGTGATTTGGCTGAACGGATGAGAGCCAACCCTCAAGCTGTTAGAGATGGAAATTATAATGTTGGTGCGTTAACCATTCCGACAGAAGATGTTGCAACAACGGCAGGCGATGCTGCAAGTATCGCAGAACAAGATTTAAATAATGCGGCTGTACAAGCGAAGAATAATGGAATGAATCTATCGATTGCTGACTGTCCAACTGGAAATACACGGCAGTGTATTTATGTCGCATGGGAAGAGACCACTTTGGCAGACAGTCAAGGGGTAGAGTCATGTATCAAAGACGGTGTGTATGTAAAAGGGTCACACTGTTTGTTTTTGGAGGCTTATTAAAATGAAAAGAAGTCTCTTAAAACATGCTGAGCACAGCTCGCTGCATTACATAGCTAGTCCTCGTACTCGAAGTAAGACTCCTCGTCTTGCGGCATCGGGTTACTTCGAGCATAGCTCTTCGTCTTGCGCTCGGAACTCTCGTCCTCGAAGCATAGCTTCTCATCTTGCGGCACAGGGTCACTTCGAGCATAGCTCTCCGTCTTACGCTCGGACAAAGTTTCACTTTGTTAACTCTCGCTCAGGATTTACCTTGATCGAACTCATGATTTCACTTGCGTTAGGTCTGATTATTGTTGCAGCCGCAATCCAGCTTTTTATTACAGGGGTAACCAGTTATAAGCTGCAAAAAGCGATGTCACATATTCAGGACAGTGCAAGTTTTGGCTTGAACTTTATTATTGATGATGTTCGTAAAGCCAATTTAAGCTCTCCAATCCCCGCTGTTAACGATCAAATTGCTTATTCTGGAATTATCCTGACATCGAATAATGTAGGGTCAAAAATCAATCTAAACTGTGCAACCTGTTTTTCTGATAATAAGTTAACGAGTTTTGGCAACGCGAATGTAGCAGGGTTAACCAATGACCAACTCCTAATTCGTTATCAGGCACCACAAGGGGGCTTTGATTGTTCTGGAAATACATTAGCAAAAGATACATTTGTGGTGCAAAGGTATTATGTGGGTTCAACTTCAACGGATTTGCGTCAATCGTTGCGCTGTCAAGCGGCCCAATATACGCAAGCGCAACTTGATCTTCTTAGTGAAACTGATCCGCCGTTATCATTAGGCTGGCAAGATAGTCAGGTTATTTTGCCGAATGTTGATTTTTTTCAGGTTCGTTTAGGCTATATCGATGGCGAACTGGATAATGCCGATAGCACACTCGCTTATACCGATATCAAAAACTATATGGCTTTGAGTGCTAAAAATAAAAATATTGATGGTGTAATGCGGCCTGTACGTCCACATGTTCATGCGATTCAGCTTGGTGTATTGGTCCAATCAGCAGATAGCGCTGGTAGTCAAAACATTATTAAAGAAAGAAATAAAGAACCATTTCAGGTGCTCGGTACCAAAGTAACACTCACACCCACATATCAAGATACTCGTTTACGCCAAGTGGTTGATCAAACAGTCTCGCTTAGAAATGCGATGGGTTGGGTGACTGAAGGTTGCGATAGTAGTGCAGGGTCAACATGTACAGGGGGGGCTTGAATATGATTCAGTATGAAAAAGGTTCAACGCTTATCATTGTGTTGATGATCGTATTGATGATTACGATTATAGGAACGCTTGCGATTCGTCAGAGTATTAGCTCATTGAAATTGGTGAGTAATAATCAAATGCAAACGTTGTTATTGCAAAACTCTGATGCTGCTCTAATGGCTTTTCAGGACCCTGCATTTCGACCGCATATTACAGCTATAAATGGAATCGTTGGATTTTTTAGAAATGAAAATCATAGAGAAGCTGAATTGGTATTTTGTTTTTCTGGGGCTGAGCCATTTCAATTAAGTAATGCAAGTTATCGTCTCAATAGCTCATCTTTCTTAAACATGGCAACGGGTGGTGGAGCCTGTAATAACGATTCAGTATCTGGTGGTCGTTCGGCAGTAGTAACGCAGGTTCATATTAAACGAGAGACAGACGATGTGTCAGTACCATTTGCTGACCTTGCTCGTGGGACTGAAAGCTTAGGAGCAAAAACTGAAAACAACATCCGTTTACGTGTCTATGTGGTATCGGTAATGAAGGGGTTGTTGTTCGATCCAAATAAGACGCTCTTTTTGGGGAGTACGGATATTAAGCAGGGCTGTTTAACCAAAAGTATAGATAATGACGGCACAAATGAAGTGGCTGACTGTTTAAAGAATAATGAAGAAAGCCTTTTGTATAATATGCAAGTAGCAGAATATCGCTTCTTATCTGACTTTGAGCCATCAGGTTCATAAGGGAGAAAGGGTCATGAATAATAATAAAATGAAAAAACTAACAAAACGTGAGTGTAAGCAAAAAAATAGAACAAGAGGGTTGTTGTTGAGTTGCACGGTATTATCGAGTTTTTTAGTGCTATCTTCAGTTGCATCTGCAAGCGATATTGAGATTTATCAGCAAAATAATAGTAGTAATACGATTATGTTAATGGTGGATTTATCCCAAAGTATGGGAGCGGATCCAATTGCAGATTTACAGCGTGACTATCCATTGTGTTTAAGTGGCAGTCTACTTGGCAATGTCACCAGTTTATTGGGCAGTATCGCAACGGTTGATCTTAATTTATTAGGCTTAGTGAAATTAGATACTGGTGCGCCAACAGATCCACATTCTTGTTACATTCCCTCATTGCTGGTAACGCAAATTTTAGAAGGTGTTGATGGTATTACCAATCCTATTTTAGGTGCAGATTTACTCGGGTTGAGAGGGTCTGTGCAGTATATTAAAGACAGTTGTGAGCTGGTTGAGAATCCACCGTTGGCAATTGCAGGCCCAGCTTATCGTTGTTACAACCGTTTGTACCGTGTTAAACAAGCAATCCATGATGTGATTGACGGTAATTCAGGAAAAGGGATTGATGCTTTGCCTGATAACGTTTCTGTAGGTCTATCTGTTTTTCCAGCCATGAATCAATCAGGCACTGGAAAAAATGAGTTGGCAGGTATGATTGCAGTTGAAGCAAAGCCGCTTGATGCCGCACAACGTGCCAAAATTAAAGCAAAAATAAGTGAAGTGAGCAGTGTTGATCCCGCGGCTAGTATTACCACAAAAGTGAATGAGCTGGTTGGAAAACTATTGGCGCTTGATCTTGTTGGCTTGATTGTTGGTGCTTTAGGTACGATTCCGACTTTAATTAATGATTTAAAAAACCTTGCTGGCTTAAGTACACCGACAGCCACAGCCTATGCTGAAACGGGCGCTTATTTACTCAGTAACACCACTAAAGGTACTGGGATTGTTGAAGTTGGCCGTGCAAGAAAAATAGAAATAAGCCTTTTAGGTATTGGATTGATAAAATTAGGAGAGTATCAAGAATGTAGTACACTTGATGAGGTAGGAAAGTGTGTTAACTGGTCGGCTCCTTTTAGGGATAGTAGTTTATTAGGTCTAGGCGGAAATGCGCCTGGTTGGTATAAAAATCAATGTACATCAACAAATAGTACAAATTGCCATGATTTACCTACGACTGGTACATCTTTGATTGGTTTAGAACTCAATCAATGGAAATCTTTCTATCGTTATAATGGAAATCTTCAGTATGCATCTGCATATAGTGGTTTCCCTGTATCTACCACTGCTAGTAAATCTGGCAATCGTTATGTCGGACCGCCAGCAACGAGTGCTGAGTGTAGTGCTAAAGGTTTGTATGTTTTGACAGGTAGTGTCCCAGATTTAAATCCAAATTTACTCGATGGACTATTAGGAGGGGCAACAAGAGAGCCATTTAACGCCAGCAATAATCCTGTTCGTAAATTAATGAGTCGATCATTAGACCCATCCAGTAATACCGTTTTTAATTGTGGCACTGTTCCGAGTGGCTGGACAAATGGTTCAACATCTGCGACATGGTCTTGTATTGCAAACTATGCAGGTATTCTAAAAGAAGGTACTTATAATAATGGTGTTGGTATAAAAACAGGTGTTGGTGGGATTGGTCGCGACTTTGCCCATATTCCAAATGCCAAAACCTCAGAGGAATTAGGGACGATTCAAGCACCGAAAACCGTTTTATCAAGCCTACTACAACCTGTAGCAAATATTGTAAAAGCATTAAACCCTGTTCTATCGTTGCTTGGTTTAGGGGATTTAATTGAAAAGCTTAATAAAATACTCAATAACGTACTGCCTGTACCTTTAGATCAAGCTGCTTATAATGCAGATGTTGCAAACTTGGCGCGTTGGGGAGTGCATGGCGGCGGCGGTTGGTATCAACTATCTAGTGCTCAAAGTATTGCTGAGGGGATTTTGGATTTTAACCAAAGCCTTGTCGAAATGGAGTCAGATCCAATTGGTTTGCAAACGCTTCCTGCTGATCCGCTTACCCCATATCGTATGACCAATGATGTCTATAAAAGTATGTTTGAACCGACTGAAAAAGCCAGTTGGTTGGGGAACTTCAAAAAATATTACACCCAAGATGATAATTCTGTTTATAAGCTTAAAGATGCGTGGAGTACAAGTGCACCTAGTTATGATGTAAAAGATTGGAATAAAGGTGGTCTGCTCGCCAAACTTGAGGATTTAAGTACCACTGAAAATACGACTGGACGTACCTTATTGATTAACCGTGATTGTGAAAATGATGGTCAGGGTAATATTCGATTTACTGCTACACGTCAACTTAAAGCCATTGATAATCATTATTTAGATACTTCAAATCAAAGTCGCTGTGTGCTTGATCCAAATAAGCGAGATAATGTGAAGGATGAAGATTATTATCTTATGAGTTTATTGGGTTACAAGTTAGAGAAGGGTGCGACCGCAAATGATCTAACTGAAGCCAATCGTAGTAATTGGCAAGTGGGCATGAATCTACATTCTACGCCAATAAAATTGACCCAAGAAGCGACTTTTGACGCAAATGGTGATGTTGTAGAGGATACTCGAAAAGATTATATGTTGTTTGGTACAACACAAGGTTTACTTCATGTAGTTGATGCTGAAACTGGAAAAGAGCAGTTTGCTTTTGTTCCAAATGAAATGCTTGAAAATAGCCGACAAAGGAATGCCTTCTTAAAAGAAAAAACAGGCTTAAAAGCCAATATGGCATACGGCATAGACGGGGCTTGGACCTTATATAGTGAATATGTCTATGGCATGAAAAAAGCGAGTAATGGGAGCAGTAAAGTTATAGCTACCGTTGGTTCAATAGACTCATCAAATAGTAAAGCACCAAAGGGAAAACAAATTGCTTATGGTGGTTTACGTATGGGTGGACGAAGTTATTATGCACTTGACTTGGTGAGTTTAAATACTCCGAAACTTAAATTTCATATTGATCCTGAGCATAGACGTATCATTAATCAAGATACGATTATAGATGACACGAATACACAAACAGCTTTGAGTCAAATGGGGCAGAGCTGGTCAAAACCGACCATTACTCAGGTCGCATGGAATGGTAAGCTGAAACGCGTCATGATCGTCGGTGGTGGTTATGACGCTCGGTATGAAGATCAAAACTATACACACCAAGCAAATGAAAAAGGTGCTGGTATATATATGTTTGATGCCGAAAATGGTGCGCTTTTATGGTGGGCCAGTGCCAATCCTGCCAGTAGTTTAAAGATTGAAGCCATGAAATATAGTGTGGTGAGCCGGATTAATACCGCAGATCGTAATGGCGATGGTTTGACGGATCATCTTTATTTTGGAGATTTGGGTGGGCAGGTTTGGCGTATAGATTTTGATTCGAAGTTGGGTGTGGGCAATAACGCTGGATTTGCTCGCCTTATTTTTACAAATTCAAAAGAGCGTTTTTATGAAGCGCCTAACTTTAGTGTATATGGTTATGAACAGCCCCGTGCAGTGATTAGCATTGCTTCAGGAAACCGCAGTCTTCCATTTAGTGATAAAAGTTCAACCAGTACGATTTATAATCTTTTTGATCGAGAAGTGATTCATCCTAATTTTAAATTTGAAGCCCGAAGTGCCACAGCAAAGTTTTTATTAAGCGACTTAAAAGAAATGAAAATCGCTGATTTAAATGGTGTGGCTTTAACACTAGCTGACTTACAAGCTTCAGGTAATAAGCGTGTGCAAAATGGTTGGTATGTATCTGCTGAAACAGTGATTGGCAAGCAACTTGAACAAAATGGCAATGAAAAACAGATAACCAATACAGCGGCGAGCAAAGTATTGGGTGAAATGGTCGTGATGAATAAGAGCTTATATGCCAGTGTTTATAATCCAAACGGTACAACTGATGGTTGTCGGGTACAAGCGCAAGGCATTACTACGGTGCAACGTTATTGTTTACCATTTGGTGTTTGTGAGCAAAATGTTACTGAAATGAGCTTTGGTGCAGGTCGAGGTATTGTTGATGTTATGGCGGGTGTTGGTACTGGACTCGATAAGAAAAATGAGGCGACGCGCCAAATTTTAAACCCAAATGCCAAAGATAGCATCGTTGGTGGAAATGCCATGCCAATCAACACCATGCGCCGTCAACTTGTGCCACTCAAATGGTATGAAAGCAATGAATAAACAATCGGCATTTACACTCATTGAACTGATGGTCACTGTCGCTATCATTGCTATTTTGGCAGCGATAGCGATCCCCAGTTATGACATTTATATACGCCGTGCAGATTTATCAACGGCACAACAAGAAATGCATAAAGTCGCTGCTCTATTAGAAAAACATCGGACACGTAACTTTAGTTATGATGGTTTCGTATTGAAAGGAACCTCGACAAATAAAGGACCTTACTTCGATGTTCCGAATGCAACCAATACAACTTTGCTGATTCCATTGGATACGACAACAGGAAAGCAAAAATTTACTTTGATTTTGAACGTAAATTCACAGGCTTGGTCACTCAAAGCCGAAAGCCAAAGTCCCCGTAATTATTCCTTATTACTCACCAGTACGGGCATAAAATGTAAAACCAAAACCACGGCCAATATTACCAATCAGAGTTGTGGTACAGAATCAGAAGATTGGTAATGAATTTGGATTTCAAATATTTAAATTCAAAGCTGCGGATAACTTAATATTTGATCTTTCTTTCAGTCTAAATTTAACGTAGAATGTCGCCCTCTATTAAAGGGGTTTGAAATGCTGTCGATGGTCGGCGCAGGGATAATCCGTAAAAACTATAAGGTTGTTCTCATGGTTGTTATTCGTTTAGCGCGCGGTGGTGCAAAAAAACGTCCGTTCTATCAAATTATTGTGACTGATAGCCGCAATGCGCGTGATGGTCGTTTCATCGAGCGTATCGGTTTCTTTAACCCAACTGCACAAGGTCAAGCGGAAAAACTTCGTTTAGATGCTGATCGTTTTGCACACTGGGTTGCTCAAGGCGCTCAACCTTCAGAGCGTGTTGCTTCTTTAGCTGCTCAAGCTAAGAAAGCTGTAGCTGCTGCATAACATTTGTATTGTAGTAGGTAACCCATGACACCAATACAGAATGTACCAGAAGATCGTATTCAGATTGGACAGTTACGTTCAGCTTATGGATTAAATGGGTGGCTCTGGGTGTATTCAAATACTGAACCTATGAGCAATATGTTTGACTACCTTCCTTGGTACATTGAGACCAAGGCAGGTTGGCAAACAATCGATGTAAAACGTTGGAAACCACATGGCAAAGGCTTGGTTGTTGCGTTAAAAGGTGTAAATGATCGCACTGGCGCAGAAAACTTAGTTGGCGTGGATATCTGGATTGCCAAATCACAGCTTCCAAAAGCGGATGTGAACGAGTATTACTGGTCTGATCTTAAAGGCTTAACCGTGTTCGGTTTGGATGATGAAGAGCAGGAAGTTAATCTCGGTCAAATCTATGAGCTGTTTGAAACGGGTGCCAATGAAGTCATGGTTGTAAAAGCAACCCTTGACAGCGTTGACTCTGAGGAACGCATGATTCCTTGGCATAAAGATGTGGTACAACGCGTTGATCTTGAAGCTGGTCGTATTTACGTCAATTGGGGCGTAGATTACTAATCCTATAGAGGATAGTCGCGCAGCAGGATAATAAAGGAGTCTGCGGTGTTTTTTGCAGTCATCACATTATTTCCTGAGATGTTCGAAGCGATTACAGCATACGGGATTAGCGGGCGTGCATCGAAACGTGACATCGTGCAAGTCACTTGCATCAACCCACGAGATTTTGCTGAGGGCAACTACAAACGAGTGGATGAACGTCCATTTGGTGGTGGTCCTGGTATGGTGATGATGGCTGAGCCTTTGGCGAAAGCGATTTGCCATGCCAAACAACTCGCTACGCAAGCAGGCTGTGTTCATGCACCTGTGGTGTATATGTCACCGCAAGGGCAAACCTTAAATGAACAGGCAGTACAACAATTTGTCGACTATGATGGCTTGATTGTATTGTGTGGGCGTTATGAAGGGGTCGATGAACGTTTAATCCAGCATTATGTTGATCAAGAATGGTCAATTGGGGATTACGTTTTATCGGGTGGTGAACTGCCTGCGATGGTGTTATTAGACAGTATCATTCGTCGTTTGCCGAATGTGATGTCAGATGACCAGTCGGCAGTACAAGATTCTTTTGTGGATGGTTTATTGGATTGTCCACAATATACCAAGCCTGATCATTTCGAAGGTCTGGATGTTCCAGAGGTTTTAAAATCTGGACATCATGCCAATATCGAGAAATGGCGGTTTTTGCAGCGCTATCAACGGACTTTAGATCGCCGACCAGAGTTGGTGGAAAAAGTCGAGTTGACCAAGCAGCAAAAAAAATGGTTGCAAAGTTTAGATACTTAAAATTATTTAAGTATAAATAGGCTCTTTATTGACAGTCTGTCGTGAAGAGAAAGTTAAACGGGTCGATATGCGCTTTAGCCTCTATCCCCAGCGGTGTAAGAGACCTCTTCTCTCCCGCAATTATGGAGATTCCCACAATGAGTGGTAAACATCCTTTAGTTCAAGTAATTGAAAATGCACAGTTGAAAACTGATATCCCATCTTTTGCTCCAGGCGACACAGTTATTGTTTCGGTAAAAGTAAAAGAGGGTAACCGTGAACGTCTTCAGGCTTATGAAGGTGTTGTGATTGCGAAGAAAAACCGTGGTTTGAACTCAGCTTTCACTGTTCGTAAAATTTCTAGCGGTGTTGGCGTTGAGCGTGTTTTCCAAACTCACTCTCCAGTTGTTGCTAAAATTGAAGTGAAACGTCGTGGTGATGTACGTCGCGCGAAACTTTACTACCTACGCGGATTGACTGGTAAAGCTGCACGTATTCGTGAAAAGTTACCAGCTCGTAAACAAGGTTAATTTTAACGTTGTTTTAAAGCAAAAAAATGCGCCAATAGGCGCATTTTTTTATGCCAATAGGTCTTTATTTGCCTTGACCATGAGTTAAAGGTGCAACTTTTTCTAGATAGTTTTGCTAAAATGCATCTTTGTATTTTGACTCTTATTTATGAAAAAAAGTGCTTATCGTCATCTAAGTGGTGTGTTTTTATTAAATAAGCCTTTAGGAATCAGTTCAAACTCAGCATTGCAAAAAGTACGTCGACTGTTTAATGCTCAGAAAGCAGGGCACACAGGGTCTTTAGATCCTTTGGCGACGGGACTATTACCCATATGCTTGGGTGAAGCAACCAAGTTTTCACATTACTTACTCGATTCAAGCAAACGTTATCAAACTACAGTCAAATTGGGTCAAACGACCACGACAGGTGATGTCGAAGGTGAAATTCTCCAGCAGAGAGAAGTACCACATCTAACCTTAGAAAGCATTGAACAGGTATTGGCGCAATTTCGTGGTGATATTCAGCAAATTCCACCGATGTATTCCGCTTTAAAACGGGATGGGCGTCCGTTGTATGAGTTGGCGCGTCAAGGCATTGAGATTGAAAGAGAAGCACGTCCAGTCACGATTTATGACTTAACTTTGGTGAGCTTTACTGAAGATAGTCTGACTTTAGATGTGACTTGTTCAAAAGGGACTTATATCCGTGTGCTCGGTGAGGATATTGGTGAAGCCTTAGGTTGCGGTGGACATTTGACTCATTTGAATCGTATTCAAACAGGTCATTTTGAGATAAATCCAGACTACACCATTGAGTATTTGGAAAGCTTATCGCTAGAACAACGAGATGCTTTATTACTTCCCGTCTATGCACCTATTGCGCATTTTCCTAGAGTTCAGTTGCCAGAAGGACGTGAAAAGTATTTTGGCAATGGTCAGGAAAGTAATATTGAGCATGAGGCTGTTGCAGAAGTATTGGTGTTCGATGGCGAACGTTGTTTAGGTTTGGCTGAAATCACTGATAAGAAACGTCTAGTACCAAAACGCCTCTTGAATTTGTAGAGTAATCATCGATGGAATGGGAACTGATTCTGAGTCTGGTGTTCTTTGCGTTTTGTGCAGGAACCATTGATGCGGCTGTAGGCGGTGGAGGATTGATTCAAATTCCTGCCTTGATGGGGGCATTACCTCAGACAGCCCCAGCCACCATTTTCGGAACCAATAAATTGGCCTCGATTTGTGGTACAGCTTCAGCAGCCTTTTCATTTGTACGACGAGTTAAATTGAAGTGGCCGTTGTTGGTGGTTATTGCGATCTTTGCCTTTGTGAGCTCTTTTGCTGGTGCTGCATGTGTCTCGATGATTCCAACTCATATTTTAAGACCTTTCGTCTTGGTCATGCTGATCGTGATTGCGATTTATACTTTGATGAAAAAGCAGTTTGGCCAAGTCCATGTGGATCAACGCATCACACCAAAGTTACTGATTTTTGCTGCAATCGGTAGTCTTGCGATAGGCTTTTATGATGGGATTTTTGGCCCAGGAACGGGTAGTTTCTTTATTTTCTTCTTTATCCGTTTTTTACAGGTCGATTTTTTACATGCTTCAGCCCTGTCTAAAATCGGAAATTTTATGACCAATTTGGCAGCTTTGAGCTTTTTTGTTCCGACTGGGCATGTGTTATTTGGTTTAGGTTTGATGATGGCGGTAGCGAATATTGCGGGTTCATTATTGGGCGTTCGTTTGGCTTTAAAATATGGCAGTGGATTTATCCGTATCCTCTTTCTGATTTTGGTGAGTATCTTAATTTGTCGCTTGGGCTATCAGATTTTGGTTGCAGCTTGAATCTAAACGTTAAATTTTCACGACAAAAACATACTTAAATAGCACTGTATAAAAAAACGACACTTTCTATTATGAAAGATCAGCCAAGCACAACAACATGATAATGGATTTAAATCCTATGTTGATGATGTTAGCCAATCATAGAGGTGATCGATGAATATATTTGAAGCACTCCGAGAAAGTCATGAGCAACAACGTAGCCTAGCTCAGAAACTCATTGCGACCAGTGGTATGAGTGATGAACGAAAACAATTATTTAAATTATTAAAAAATGAATTATATGCTCATTCGGTTGCCGAGGATCGCTATTTATATATTCCATTGATGTTTGATGATGTGGGTTTAGGTATTACCCGACATGCTTTGGCAGAACACCATGAAATGGATGAATTGATCGAAAAACTAGAAGAAACAGATATGAGTAATCCGAGCTGGTTGGCAACTGCTAAACAGCTCAGTGAGACAGTTCATCATCACTTAAAAGAAGAAGAACATACATTTTTTCAACAGGCTGGGAAAATCCTCTCTGATCGCGAGAAAGAAAGCCTCGCTCAGAAATATTTAAAGGAATATGGTAAATATAAGGTCTCTGAAACTTAATATTCAGTGTTCCTTCACCATGTCACGGAACTTGTTTTTCCCCGCGTAAAGTTACACCGATGGATGCCGCCATAATACAAGCAAGTGCAACCCATTGAATCAAGCTGATTTGCTCATGCAGGATGACTAGGCCTGCCAAAGCAGCTAATGCGGGTGCTAGGCTGGTGAGCGTGCCATAGCTGAGTTTACTTAAGCGTTTGAGGGCCATTAAGTCGAGTGCATAAGGTATAGCTGTCGCTAGCACTGCAATGACTAAGGCTTTGCCCCAGTATTGGGTGTCAAGTAAGACTGGGGCGTTATTCCATAGACCAAAAGGCAATAGGATCAATGCCGATAAACCAATCGCAATGGTGAGCGCATGCATGCCGATATTTTGTTGCGCAACACGATGTCCATAATAAATATAAAAGGCCCAGAAAAATCCAGCACCGAGAGCACATGCTGCACCGATATAAGAAAAATTATCTTGATTGGCATCGTGCCACGGTACCATCAGTGCAATCCCTAATATTGCA
This sequence comes from Acinetobacter sp. NIPH 1852, assembly GCF_022549455.1. Classification (NCBI taxonomy): domain Bacteria; kingdom Pseudomonadati; phylum Pseudomonadota; class Gammaproteobacteria; order Moraxellales; family Moraxellaceae; genus Acinetobacter; species Acinetobacter sp. NIPH 1852. Next base: position 31,142 of record NZ_JAKZGG010000026.1, read on the forward strand.
AAAACCACCTAAATATAATCACTACGCTGTTTGATTGAGAGCAAGGCCAAACTCAAAGGTCCAATGAATTCCAAACCGACGGCAATCCCTTGGGGCAGTTTACCTAAAGAGGTATAAAACAAGATATTCATACAGCCCAAAGAAGCACTATAAAGCAATAGATCTCGCCATTTGAGTTGTTTGAGTTTGGATAAAATTGTCCATGAGCGGAACATGATTGCCACGATAATGGTCGCAAAGCAAAGCCTTAAAATCGTCACTGTCAGTGGGTCGAGTGTGGTGATCAGTTGCTTGGCAAATGAGGCACTAATCTGATAGGCAACCATGGATAAAACCATGTATAGCACTGCAACCAATTGAAGATTTTTCATGGCAGATCTACAAAATAAGTTTAAGAAAACCTAAACAACAGGCATGATGATCATACGCTCGGACAGGTACATTTTTATTGCAAAGCGGCATTTTATTTAACCTCTTTTTGTTGACGAGCACGTTGCATGGTAAAGGTACAACCAATTGAGGCGATGATGATGGTGGCAAGAGCGAGCCATTGATTCCACAATAGTTTTTCACCGAGAAATACAAATCCAGAAAGTGCGGCAACAGCAGGTTCTAGACTCATCAAAGTCCCAAAACTCAGTGGTGTTAGATTACGCAAAGCGATCATTTCCAATGAGAATGGCAAGGCACTGGCGAGAATAGCAAGCCCAATAAAATAATATAAATTGGGGAGTTCGAATACACGATCCATCGCTCCAGAAAAAGCAGCAAATGGCAGTAAACAGAGCATACCAATACTCATACCTAAACAAACGGTATGGTTGCCAGAAATGCCTGAGGGCTTCTGTCCTGCAATAATATACATGGCCCAACACGCACCTGCACTGACAGCAAAAAATACCCCCACCAAATCGAGACTTTGTTGCGCTTGTTGCATTGGGAACAATAACGCTAAGCCAAAAATCGCACAACCGACCCAGATAAAGTCATATTTTTGGCGAGCGTAGTAGAGCGCGACACTTAAAGGTCCAATAAATTCAAAGGCAACGGCAAGACCAAGCGGTAAACGTTCAAGCGATAAATAGAACAACCCATTCATACCTGCCAACGCAACACCATAACTCAGGATGGCTTTCCAGCGAACTGTACGAAAATCAATGGTCCAGATTTTAAAAATCACAGCCAAAATGAGTGCACCAAAACACAAGCGCATCGCGGAGACCGTTAATACCGGAAAACTCTGAAATAACATTTTGGCTAAAGAACCACTGCCTTGGACACAGATCATCGCAAGCATCAATAATGCTATGGCAGACAGCGGAGACTTTAGAATTGAGTTGGACATTTAATCAGCAATTGAGTTAGTGTAACTTTCACATAATAATTGAATTCTAACCAAAGATCTGGGTTGAGACGAGCAGAATTTTAGTTTATTGCGGCCTGAGGTTTTATACGCTCGTGGCTCTTGAATTAACTTTAATATTTTTTTAAATATTATTTGTTTGTGGACTTGGTTGATTGGCGCGAAATGCAGTTCCTTTTTGAGATTGGTTGCTCAGTAAATGCTGGAAAGTGTGGGTCATATAAATTTTTCTTAGCGTGCAATGGTCTGCTAATCGTGTGAATAGTCGCTTGAAAGCATGCAGTTCGTCTGATTCACAGACCAAATTTACGATTTGTCTGCTATAAAATTTTGGGGCAATCAAGACCCCGTACATCTTAATTAAAACGCTAAAAATGATAATGCTTTAAATGAAATAATAATGATGGAGACAATTAAATGTTAAAACTAAAACGAGCTTTTGCCATTGGTATAATGACATTCGTTCCTTTTGCAGCTTACGCAGCGCCTTCCTTCAAAGCCCCTTTCGCCTGTGGACAAACGTGGAGTTATAGCACCTACTCAGGTCATAATTATAATGCCTTGGACTGGGTACGATGGGATAATGGAGCAACTTCAGGTGCCGCCGTATTGGCTTCAGCAGGTGGAACAGTATCGGTAAGTTCTATTGGCTGGAATGGTGGTGCTGGCAATATGGTGGTGGTCAATCATGGCAACGGTTGGTCTACCCACTATTTTCATTTGAATAGTATTAATGTCAATGTCGGTGCTTCAATTGGTCAGGGTCATCAAATTGGTACGGTAGGAAGTACAGGGCAAAGTACGGGTGCGCATTTACACTTTGAACAGCGTCTGAATAATTCAGCGCAAAGCATTGTCATCAATGGCAAGTCACTGGCACCTTATCCATACAGTTACGGTCAAAGAGTCTTGACCAGTGATAATGGATGTGGTGGTACAACACCGCCGCCTCCACCAACTGGAAATAAATACTGGGTGGATACATGGGGCGATGCCAATGGTCGCTCTAGTCCGGGCGGTACGGTTACGGGCACTTTATACAAGGGCACACATTATACCTACTGTAAGGTTTGGGGGCCAAAAATCCAAAACGCGACAGGAACGCAATGGAATCATTGGTGGTTAAAAACCGATTTAGATGTGGGTCCAGCCAATCAGTGGGTTTCAGCTTTCATGCTGTCACGTTGGGGTAATGATGAAGCAAAAGATAATAATGGTACTGTGATTCCAAATTGTCCTTAATATTTAAGCGATCTAATGACAATGTGCTGTTCAATGGAACGGCATATCTAAAAAATAAAAAAACTGATCAATAAATCTCTTTCATGAATATTTAGTCTTTTATATTTTTCTCATCGGGAGAAATACAAAGGCTTTATGGAAGCAGTCCAATAATAAGGATAATAAACGATGTTTGAAATACAAATCCCGCCATTAATGACCAGCATTATTCTAAAAAATAGATATAAAACCATCGCCTGTGCAGTGCTTGCAATGGTTTCAACGCATTCTTTTTCTGCTGATCCATTACCGAATCGTCCTGCTTTCAAACTTCCTTTTCCCTGCGGTGCGCAAATCGAATTAAAAACCTATCAAGGGCATAATCCTGATGATAAAAAAATTGATATGTATCGTATGGGCATGTTTACAGGCAGTCCAATTACTGCATCGGCAGACGGTTTCGTCCATCAGACGTTCTATCCCGGTGGGATCGAAATTCGACATGGCAATGGTTGGTTTAGCACCTATATGCATATGAGTAGCCATGTGCCTGTTGGTACAACGGTTAAACAAGGTGATGTGGTGGGCTATATGGGAGATGTCGGATCACCCGGTATTCCTCATTTACATTATGAACAGTTATATGCACCGGGTCTGAATGATGCAGGCAATCAGCATATTGTGAACCCGATAGTCCAAGGTGAATGGTTATATATGGTACCAAACTCCCCTATAGTCAGAACCAGTGCAAACTGTCCGAATACAACACCGCCACCTCCACCGACTGGAAATAAATATTGGGTAGATACGTGGGGCGATGCCAATGGTCGTTCTAGCCCCGGAGGTACGGTTACTGGAACGCTGTATAAAGGTACGAGTTATGTTTACTGTAAGGTGTGGGGACCAAAAGTTCAGAATGCGACAGGCGCACAATGGAATCATTGGTGGTTAAAAACAGACTTAGATGTAGGTCCAACCAATCAATGGGTGTCTGCATTTATGCTGTCACGTTGGGGCAATGATCAAGCCAAAGACAATAATGGGGTGGTGATTCCCAACTGTCCTTAAGACGTAGCAAAAAAAATCACAGCCAAAGCTGTGATTTTTTAAGTCAGCGTGTTTTAGAACAATACGCGAACGCGAATCGTACCTTCAACATGATTTAGGGTATCAAGTGCTTCTTGAGAAGCAGATGCATCGACATCCATAACGAGGTAGCCGATATCACCTTTGGTCATTAAAGACTGACCCGAAATGTTGATGCCTTGTTCTGCAAATAAGGTGTTGATCTTAGATAATACACCCGGAACGTTTTTATGGATGTGAAGCAAACGATGTTGACCATCAGAAAGTGGTAATGCGATTTCTGGGAAGTTAACCGCAGAAAGTGTCATACCTTTATCTGAATAAGAAACGAATTTTTCAGCAACTTCTAAACCAATGTTGGCTTGCGCTTCCATGGTAGAACCACCCACGTGTGGGGTTAAAATAACATTGTCTAAACCACGAAGCGGTGAAATAAACTCTTCGCCATTGGCTTTTGGCTCTTTAGGGAAGACGTCAACCGCGGCACCAGCAATGTGACCCGATTTAATCGCATCAGCTAAATCTTCGATAATCACACATGTTCCACGTGCAGCATTAATAAAGATTGAACCTTGTTTCATTTTCGCAAATTGTTCTTTCTTGAAGAAATTACGCGTTGATGGAACATCTGGAACGTGTAAAGAAACCACATCAGCAGTCGCTAACAACTCATCCATAGAACCCACTTGACGTGCATTACCTAGAGGTAATTTGGTCACAGCATCAAAGTAGATCACTTTCATACCCAAGCTTTCAGCTAAAACAGAAAGTTGTGAACCGATTGAACCGTAACCAACGATACCTAAAGTCTTGCCACGTGTTTCAAAAGAACCAACTGCCGCTTTGTTCCAGCCGCCTGCGTGGGTATCTTTTGATTTTTCAGGAACGCGACGAAGTAATAAAATTGCTTCTGCTAGAACCAATTCAGCCACTGAACGTGTATTTGAATACGGTGCGTTGAAAACAGGGATACCGCGAGACATCGCTGCTTTTAAATCGACTTGGTTGGTACCGATACAGAAACAACCTACCGCAATCAATTTATTCGCTGCTTCAAAGATCTCTTCAGTCAATTGAGTACGCGAACGAATACCAATAAAGTGAGCATCTTTGACCGCTTCTTTTAAAGCATCGCCTTCAAGTGCAGTTTTGTGGTAATCGATATTGGTATAACCCGCAGCGTTTAAAGTATCGATGGCATTTTGATGAACGCCCTCTAACAATAGAAAACGGATTTTATCTTTAGGGAGTGATAGATGTTGGCTCATAACGGCTCTACGCTATATCAGGTCGAATTTAAATCGCCGTATCATACCATGTTTGATCAAAATGAGGGCGATTTCATTGCAAATTCCAGCGTGGAAATACTGATCATTTTCCATGGAAATGTTGATTGATTTTCAGGATTGACCGTGTCTTATGACAGTATCTTGATGCAATGCTTTATCCAATGCTCGCTTCTATGTAAAATGTAGTTATCTGATGGTCAAACCTAGAAATCAAATGGTTTGAGCTGTTCTGTAAAGTTTCTATATTTTGGATACCTCCAATGATCAACGCTTCAAGAGATTGAAAGATCATTACTTGTTATTCAAAAGTCCTATATTTACTTCTTGCTAGGCCTGTAAACGATGAATGCTTCAGTCGCTTTAACACCTGAGTTATTGACCCAATTAACGGCAATTGTGGGTGAAAACCGTATTAAAACCGATGCCGATAGTTTGGAAAATTGGGGACGAGATCATACTAAACATTTTGATCCGAACCCTTCAGTCATCGTTTTTCCTTCAAGCACGGAACAGGTTCAAGCCATCGTTAAACTTGCCAATCAGTTTAATGTTGCGATTACGCCGTCAGGTGGGCGTACTGGACTTTCAGCAGGTGCGGTGGCAGCCAACGGTGAGATCGTGATTAGCTTTGACAAGATGAACCAAATCTTGGAGTTCTTCCCAGCCGATCGTATGGTGCGAGTTCAAGCTGGTGTGGTCACTGAACAGTTGCAGAACTATGCAGAACAACAAGGGATGTGTTATCCAGTTGATTTTGCCTCAACTGGCTCAAGCCAAATCGGCGGAAATATCGGAACCAATGCAGGCGGCATTAAAGTTATCAAATACGGTATGACCCGAAACTGGGTGCTTGGTCTAACGGTGGTGACAGGTAAGGGTGATATTCTTCGTATCAATAAAGGCATGATTAAGAATGCCACGGGTTATGCCTTGCAGCATTTATTCATTGGTGGTGAGGGGACGCTTGGTTTAGTCACTGAAGCTGAGATAAAGTTGGAACGTCAACCACAAAACCTGCAAGTGATGGTATTGGGTACACCTGACTTTGAAGCGGTGATGCCTGTATTGCATGCTTTCCAAAAAGAAATTGACTTAACCGCGTTTGAGTTCTTTGGTGAAGTCGCAATGCAAAAAGTTTTGGATCGCGGTCATGTACAGCGTCCATTTGAAACGCAATGCCCGTTCTATGTATTACTCGAATTTGAAGCGCCGTATGAGCCAATCATGGATAAAGCTATGCAGATTTTCGAGCATTGTATGGAACAGGGTTGGGTCATTGATGGGGTGATGAGCCAAAGTTTAGAGCAAGCGCAAAGCTTATGGCGTTTGCGTGAAGATATTTCAGAGTCTATTGCGCCGTTTATTCCTTATAAAAATGATATTTCGGTACTGATTACGCATGTACCTGCATTTATCAAAGAGATTGATGCAATTGTTGCTGATAACTATCCAGATTTTGAGATTTGTTGGTTTGGCCATATTGGTGACGGTAATTTGCACTTAAATATTTTAAAACCTGAAAACCTCACCAAAGATGAGTTCTTTGCGAAGTGTCAGGTGGTGAATAAATACGTATTTGACACTGTGAAAAAATATGATGGTTCAATCTCTGCCGAGCATGGTGTGGGCATGACCAAGAAACCATATTTGGAATATTCACGCTCGCCTGAGGAAATTGAATATATGAAAGCATTGAAGTTGGCATTTGACCCGAATGGGATTATGAACCCTGGGAAATTATTTGATCTTTAATGCTTGATTAAATAAAAGAAGTTCTGTTAAAAGTGTATCTAAAGATGCGCTTTTTAATTTTTAGGTTAAAGAATAATGGATAAAATAATTGCAATAGCCATAGACGAGTATAAATCACAAGAAATTAGTAATTTGAAAAATTGTTTGAATGATATAAACAGTTTGATAGGGGTGCTTACAGAAAAATATTTCAATGATCCTGATTTAATTCTTTATCATAAACCAGAGCAAACAACATTATCTTTTCTTTATAACAATCTTAATCAGGAAATGATAAATGCTTTAGATAATGATACTGTTTTAGTTATTTTTGCTGGGCATGGCGATTATAATGAGTATTTAAAAACTAACTATTGGTATTGCTCAGATTCTGATAGTAATGATCCTACGACGTGGTTTAATTTACGGGATTTAATGGATTTTTTTACAGCCTCAAAAGCCAAGCATATTGCTTTAATTTCAGATAGTTGTTTTTCAGGTGCAATTTTTGAAAGTATAAGGGGGGGAGGCATTAATGCATTAGTTAAGAGTAAATCAAGACAGGCTTTAACTTCTGGAGGAATTGAAAAAGTAAGCGATGGTGTAGCAAAAAATAGCCCCTTTAACATCGCATTAGTGCAGGTTCTAAGTAGTTATGATAAGCAAGAGTTAACATTCAATACTCTTTCCGAAGAGACGATTAGAAATTTTAGAGAAGATTTACGACAAACTCCTCAATTTGGCACTCTTTCTCATACTGGAGATGAGGGAGGAACATATATTTTTAGAAGAAAACAAGATAATAAAAAATTGACTATCAGTGAAATTAGTTTGCCATTAGATATAGACCCTAAAATAAAAATTGAAGCAGATTGTAAACTCCCATTTTTTAGTGAGACAAATCATTCGCAAAGCAATTTTATAAATATTTATGTTCAACAACTAGGGTATTCTATCATTAATGAAGTTAGAAAATTCATGGTAGATGATATTGATTACGCTATAAAAAGTAGTAAAGAAATTGGATTTGATTTTCAGATTTCATACAAGATTATGAGGGATGACAAAAATTACCTTAGTATCTTGATTGAAGTAGGACAGTCTTTGGGGACGGCATATCCAAATTATTGGGTTGAGACATTAAATTTCTCATTTAACCCTGTTCGAAAAATTCAATTAGGTGATTTATTAGATGGTAATGCCAAAGAAACAATTGAAAATATTATTGATAAATATGCTGAAAGTGAATGTAAAGCTGTCTTAAAAAACTCTCTAACTTATGAACTCATCAACGATTTAGAATTTTCTATTACTGATAAGAGCATATTTTTATAAGATGCTACCTCATGCATTCGCTGCTTGTGGGTGTATTGAAATTCCATACAATGAAGAAGGATTTAAAATTCAGAATTCAAACATTGGATGAAAAAGCTTAGCTTAAATTTGAACCTAATCCTAATATTGAAGAAATTAATAATATTCAACCAGTTGATTTACCTACGTTTGAGAAGTAATACAAATGAACATCCATCACGAAATCGAAAAACTGTTTCAACAACGCCAAGATATCCCATTATTTTATATTGAAAGTGGTAGCCGTTTATGGGGGATGGCTAGCCCTGACAGTGACTATGATGTGCGTGGTTTTCATTTACCGAGTAAAGAACAGTATTTTGACTATAAAAAGTACCGTGATTTGATCGAAATCATGGACGGTGATTTTGATTTTGTTTCTTATGATTTAGACAAAATGTTTGGGCTATTGGCTAAAAGTAACCCCACGGTTTTGGAGTGGGTAAGAGCACATATTGTTTATTTTAATGCCTTTCCAGAATGGCAAACCTTTCGAGATGGATTGCTTGAGCGAATCGATTATAGCGCGTTGTATCACCACTATTTGTCACTCGCCAAAGGTGGGATGAAAGTCATGCAAACCGCAGATAATTTTACTTATAAAAAAGTATTTTATTCGATTCGTGGTTTGATGTCGGCTGAGTTGGCAACCCAAGAAGTGATGCCAGAATTATTGATTACTGATTTATTTGCACAAGTTGATTCAAATGATCCATTGCGTCATTGGGCAGAAGATTATTTAGAAATTAAAAAGCAGCAGAAAGAGAAAGCTCAACTTCCAGAAGTGGAACAAGCAGCGATTCTTCATTTATTGGAAACCAAGATTGAGAAATTAGCTGCTAAAGAAATGCAAAAAGCTGATCGACGTGAGGGCTTAGAGCGTTATTTAACGGAATATAGTCGCCATTTGAAGCAGCATTATTATAAGTAAAATCATTTGCTTATATTTTGCTTTATCTTGGCGGAGTCGTATTGTGTTCTCATTCATATTTAAGATTAGCCTTCGGCTGGAGTTACTTTGGTTTTGCCCAAAGTAACCAAAGGCATTGTCATCTGCAAAACCTGTTCACTTCTTGCATTAATTAAAATTTATCGCAGAAACAGCATCTTCTTGAAATCACGCAGGTTGCAGATGACATTACCGAGTATCATATATTTTATGAGGATTTGATAAATAACCAATCTTTGTTCTAAATCCCACTTTCCAAAATACGCACTTTTACATCAGCTACATGATCTTTGGTCGCCTCAAAATGCTTCAGCATATGTGCCGTTTGCATATGCGCTTCAAGATGAGCTGTGCTTTCCCATTGCTCCAACATCACAATGCTATTTTCATCCTGTGTCTGCATTTCAATTGCAGGTAAATGATCAATCAATGGCGCATAGCCATGACAACCATCTTCAGCCAGTACAGTTGGAATGATTTTTTGGAAAGCATCTAACACTGCTTGGCGGTGTTCAGTACCTTGATGAGTACGGATTTCAGCGATAATAGTAAGCATATTATTTCCCTCTTAGTTAGCAGTTGCAAAAAGCTGATCTAAATGAACTTTGTACGCTTCTATATAGCTTGGAACATTCGGCATTTTGATCACATCATTCACGATAAACGTTGGGAGTGATTCCATACCTAAAAATTGATTGGCTTTGTGAAAAGGTAGATAAACTCCATCAACCCCAACGCCGTGAAAGAATTGATCAGGATCGGTAAAGGCTTCCATTGGTGCATTCCATGTTAAAGACAACATGTATTTCTTGCCTTGAATCAAACCACCTGAACCATATTTTTTAGATGCGTCTGAACGACTACGCCCATCGCTGGCATACAGTGAACCATGACCAATGGTAAATATATCATCAATGTATTTCTTCATGGTCCACGGTGCACCCATCCACCAGCCTGGCATTTGATAAATCACCACATCTGCCCATAAGTATTTTTCAATTTCGGCATGGATGTCATAGTCACTGTCAGTACGAGTGACTTGTACGCGATGACCTAAGTTTTTTAAATGCCCTTCAGAAAAGTCAGTTAAGGTGTCATTCAACTCACCATTGGAGTGGGCGAATTGTTTGGCACCGTTAATAATTAAAATCTTAGTCATGGGAGAACTCAAAAAATAGATTGCTAAAACTTGACGGCATTTTAGGAAATCTATTCATGAGTAAAAATACATAAATAGGCAAAATACTATTGATCAAAAATCAATAGTTGAGCTGATCAATAGTAGATTTCATTGCTGCGATCGCAATGTGAGAGGGGAATACAAATTCATTTGCAAGTTATATACATACTTGTGCTGTACGATTTGTTCTGGGGCGTTAATATGAATAAGCAGTGTTGTGATGGAAGATTAAAAATGCATAAAATTTTGATGATTTTAGGATGCGGAATTTTTTTAACAGCATGTAATCAGCCCATAGCTCAGTCGCAGCAGCAAACTGCGGTACAAAAAAGTACAGCGATACATGCCGTGTTATTGGATCAACCGAATCTATTCAATGAAGAAACTAATTTAAAGATCGATCAACAATTTAATAGCGCAGAAAATCCAAGCGAGGCAGAAATTACGGTTGAACAAACTCAACTTGATGATTCTGTGATTGCCGTTCGAACCGAATATCAATTAAAACGCGATCAAGCAGTTTGGAAAGTTGTGAATAAGAAACAAAGTTATCAATGTGCTAGAGGGGAGAATACTGCGACATTCCAGTTTGATTTATGCCCTTAAACGTAAAACTCATTTGAGATTGGATGAAAGATCAGCAAAGCTGTGGATAACTTGATTGTTATTCACATATTAAAACAATTGCTCAAATTGCGGTCATTTTGAAATAATGCTAAAGTTGCGTCTGGCAATTTTGCCAAAAGGTAAAACATTTACCAAGCTCACGTAAATAGATTGTTTTTCTTATATACACCTAGTGAATACGGTGTTTTCACATTTATTACATGCGCTCTCACAGCATGAAAATCAAAATTTAATTTAAATCTAAACCATAAAATCGTGTGGTGATGATCCTATTTTCTTTGTATGGAAATGGGACGCACCCGAATTGGTTGTTTTTGTGAATAGAACATGATGACGAATAATCAAAATATGACGTTAAACCGTATAACGCTCATGTTTCCTTTAGCTTTAGTGCTATTTGAGTTTGCGGTTTATATCGGTAATGACTTGATACAGCCTGCAATGCTGTCGATTACCCAAGAATTTGGTGTCAGTGCGACGTGGGCACCTTCGTCGATGTCATTCTATTTGTTGGGTGGTGCCAGTGTCGCTTGGCTGCTTGGACCACTTTCAGATCGACTTGGGCGTAAAACAGTATTATTGGCAGGCGTGGCATTCTTTACAGTCTGCTGTTTGTTGATTTTATTGACGCATAATATTGAACAATTCTTGGCCTTGCGTTTCTTGCAAGGTATTGGCTTAACTGTTATTTCAGCGGTTGGTTATGCCGCAATTCAAGAAACATTTGAAGAGCGAGATGCCATTAAAGTCATGGCACTGATGGCAAATATTTCATTATTAGCACCTTTACTTGGTCCTGTACTCGGTGCATTTCTCATTGAACATATTTCTTGGCATTGGGGCTTTGTCGCGATTGCCGCAGTTTCATTCTTGAGTTGGTTTGGTCTGAAGAAATTTATGCCATCACAACAACAAAGCAGAGTGAAACAGCCTTTTAGCTATATGTTTGATGACTTTAAAAAGGTGTTTACCAATCGCCATTTCTTGGGTTTAAGCCTTGCTTTACCACTGGTGGCGATGCCCTTGATGCTATGGATTGCCTTATCACCGATCATTTTGGTGGATGAGTTGAAACTGAGCAGCATGCAATATGGTTTGGCACAGTTCCCGATATTCTTTGGTTTGATTGCGGGCAATATTGTCTTGATCAAAGTGATGGATCGTTTTGCTTTAGGTAAAACCATTTTGGTGGGTTTACCCATCATGTTATTTGGGACGTTGTTCTTATTGCTTGGCGTGATTTGGCCGATCTATTTGGTGCCATGTTTATTGATCGGCATGACCTTGATCAGTTTTGGTGAAGGGATTAGCTTCTCCGTGATGTATCGTTTTGCCTTAATGTCTTCAGAAGTATCGAAGGGGACAGTTGCAGCCGCAGTGTCGATGATCATGATGATGAGTTTCTTTGTCATTATTGAACTGGTACGGGTACTTTATACGCATTTCCACATTTGGGCTTTTGCACTCGCGAGTGTGGCTTTGATTGCTTTATGGTTTGCTCAACCGCGTGCTGCGCTGAAACAGGTGATGCAAACACGTCAGCAACAAGGGATAAATTAGAACGGATGAGGTGTCCGTTGATTACTGAATTTCGAGTTCTAGAAGTTTATTTTTCAACATCACCAGTTCAGTGAGGGTCTCGAGTAATAGACTCATTTGCTTTAACAGCAATTGATTTTGCTCTGAGACCTGACCTTGTGAATTTAAGTGCTGAATTTTGATTAATATGTCTTCAATCTGTTGATTTGGAATTGGCTGTTGTTGTTGGATCAAGCTGTGTTTGATTAATTCGCCACTTTGATCTAACAGCGCCAAAATATGTTGATCTTGAATTTGAATACGTTGATGGCCGAGAGCAGAAACATAGCTCAATTGACTATGACTATAAACTAAGTAGCGAAATGCATAATGGATGAGTTCTTGATTGGGCTGTGGTTCGGTACTGAGACTCGAAATCATATTTGACAGTTCGATCTGGGCATTATGTGCCGCACGACGTGCTTTACGATATTCAAGGTCGTTGGAACGCCCTTGATGATATTGCTGGATGACCGCATCCAAATAATTCATGGTGGCTTGGCTACTTTTGCGTATATTTTCAGGGATATTACGAAAGTTCCAATCGGGCCAAATAAAGTTCACTGCTAACCATGCGATTGCACAACCGATGAGCGTATCGACAATCCTTGGTAAAACAATACTAAAACCCGCGCCCTTTAGATTAAAAATCAATAAAACCATCAGTGTTGCCATCACCGTGGCAAGCGCGTATTTCTTTTGGCGTAAATAGAAGAAATACACACCGCTAATCACGGTAATGACCAGTTGTCCTTCTATACTGGGTACAAAATAAAGCACGGGTATGCCAAGCAGCACACCTAATAACGTGCCGATGGTTCTGAGTTTCAGGCGGCTTTTGGTTGCAAAATAGGTGATCTGACAAACAAACAAGCTGGTCAGTAAAATCCAATAACCATTTTTTGCAAACGGCAACAAAGAAATTGCATAACCCACGGCAAAGACGATTGCTAAACGAACCGCATGACGAAATAAGGCAGACTGTGGACTGAGATGTTGCTTAATTTTTAAGAAGAAATCCTGAAAACCCTGAATATCTTCATCAAGCAAGTTCAAGTGTGCCTGTTGTTGCTGTGGGGAGAGTGTTTCGATTTTTTGCTTGAATTGCAGTTGAGCGAATTGCTCATGGATACTTTTTAAATTATTGAGAATGAGTTCTAAATTTTTAACCTCAAGATTATGAGGATGCTGAACGATCCAATCTTTCATGGATGCTTCAAGATTTTCCAGTGCTGCATCTGCCCGTTGACTGTTTTGATAGGGTGTTTTATG
>NZ_JAKZGG010000027.1:0-29476 GCF_022549455.1 Acinetobacter sp. NIPH 1852
TGGAAGCGTGGCAGAGCGGTTTAATGCACCGGTCTTGAAAACCGACGAGGGTGTGAGTCCTCCGTGAGTTCGAATCTCACCGCTTCCGCCAAATTTTGAATTAAGCCCTTGTTATTACAAGGGCTTTTTTCTTGTCTATGATTTTACCCCACAACCTACCCCTCATAAAATTTTGGATTGAATCGGCTTTTTTGAGTCGTATTCGGAAGATGGTGGAATGCAGTTTAGAAAACTGTGTCTAAATCAAACTAAATTTATAGTGCCATTATAACGGCTCGTAATTCTAAATAACCTGAGTTCGATGAAATCCACTTAACCTTTTAGCATATTTTGGAAAGTTGGCTTATTGGGGTTCAAACAATAAGCCACTACAGCAGCCATGATATTCACCATGAAGTTATTTACCGAACGATGACGTGAATGTTCAAGTTGATGTAAATTTTTTAATTGATCATTCACTGTTTCGATCAATCCTCTTCTGCAAAGTAATTGTTTTTCTTCTTCAGTTTGGATGGGTTTATTTTTCATATTCCGACGTGATGGGGTCAATATTTTCAGTCCTCTTGCTGCTAAAGCTTCGGCTTTTGCTTTGCTCAAATAGCCTTTGTCTCCGAGTAGGATCCCTTTTAATTCTTGAGTTAAAGATTCTAATATAGCAACATCATGAACATTTCCCGATGTCAGCTTGAGATTAATAATTTCACCTAAATTATTGATAACGAGATGTAATTTAAAACCATAAAACCAACCCGTACTACTTTTTCCACGACCGGCCAAGCCTTTAAATACACGATGCCTTTTAATCCGAAGATTATGGCAAACTACCAATTTAGTGGAGTCAATGATACTGATTCCCGTATCTTTTCCTTTCACCTGATGGAAGAAACTACTCAGAGCTTGCAAACAACGGGGCATGATTTCAATAAATCGGTTGTAGCTAAGCAGTTTAGGAAAAGCAGATTTCCAGAATGGAACGATCATTTGGCAATAAAAATATTTGAAGAATCTAAAACCGGATTGATGAAATAAAATGACAATGGTCATTGCTTCGGACAAGCTTAAAGCTGACTTTTTCAACTTGGTTTTTTGATTAGAAATTAAAGCTTTCTCTAAAGATTCATTAAATTTTTTGCAGAAATCATCCAAAATACAAAATAATTCGGTAATATGATCCATTGAGAAGCCTTGTTTTATAACATTTTGTCTTGAGAACCAATATGTTACAAAAACAGGGCTTTTTTTCTACTCTTTTTTTATATCGAACTCAGGTTAAATATATGATTCCCCTTAAACTTCTGGAAGCCGCATTACTAGCCACTAACGACGGTGTCGTCATCACAGAGTCCGGGGGGGGGAGGAAGATAGGCCAATCATTTACGTCAATCCCGCTTTTCAGACACTAACTGGTTACACGCTCGACGAGATATTAGGTAGAGACTGTCGTTTTTTAAATATAAGCAACCATGAACAAGAGTCATTAAATACTATTCGTCAGGCACTACGAGCAAATCAATCGTGTCGTGTTGTTTTACACAATCGCAAAAAAAATGGAGAGCCCTTTTGGAACGAGCTAAGCCTCTCACCTGTTTTTGATGAAAACCATGCTGTTACTCACTTTATCGGAATTCAAAAAGATGTAACTGAACGTGTCCGTCACGAGCAACATATCGAGCGTCAGAATCAACTTCTCATAGAGAAAAATAAACAACTTGAAGAACTTATTGTTCGTGACCCACTGACACAGCTACACAACAGACGGTATTTTGAAGAGCATCTGAATCGCTCATGGTCAGTGCATGAAAGATTAAAAGCAAAAATTGCCGTCGCGTTTATTGACATTGACTGTTTCAAACTTTATAACGATCATTATGGCCATCTTGAAGGTGATACAACATTGAGATTAGTTGCACAAAAAATTAGCAGCTTTTTCTCCCGTGGTTCCGACATTGTTGCGCGTTATGGCGGAGAAGAATTTGTAATTGTATCATCTTTACAAAACGACGCGCCGCCATTTATTGAACGGGCTGAAAAAATGCGCCAAGCTATTTATGATTTGGCAATTAAACATGAGAAATCAAAAGTTTCAGAGTGTGTAACAGTTAGTCTTGGTGTTTGCACAGGCGTTCCTCCAGCACGCTCGACTCCATCTTTGTTTACTAGAAAAGCCGATGCCGCTATGTATCAGGCCAAACATCTTGGTGGCAACAATACAGTTCATACTGAGTTTTAGATGTCATCTAACAAGGCGTTGCACCGGAACTGGCTTCGCCAGTCCGGTGAACTTGAGCGTTAGGTTGCCATGAAGTTTCTTGTCGTCATCGTTATAGCAATCCTCGCTGGGTGCTCACGTTATGACTCGCCATCGCCCGGCTCGCCTCCTTCCAAAAGCGAGACCGCTTTCCAATCGGCTACAAACGTCCTGGCCGAGCCATTGCCAGGGAGAAAGGTGAAGATCTCGGTCACTGCAAGGGACGAGAGTCTGTACATCGTCAACTGCAATGAACATGTCGTTGTTTCGTTGCGTGCGGTCGGCGCGCCGCACATTTCTTGGGGCGGCGTGTCGAATGGTTGCTTATCCCAAAGCATCATCATTCCAGCCAAAGCGACACTTAGCTTTGTCGTGGAACTTAGTGATGGCTCTCCGGAATTAGACACGACCGTGCGGTACACAGCACTGGTCGGAGGAGTCCATCAAAGCGCTGACATCCGCTCACCACAAGTTCCCGTAGAGCGCATGACCAGCAATTCTTTCAAGATCATTCCATGAGTGGCAACCTAACTCAGGCGTTAGGCAGCATGACGAACATCCTCGATACTCTTTACAAAATCTGCCTGCACCCCAGACCAGATGACGAGCTCATTAACCGATTTTCGAAAGTGATCGATGTCTATTCAATTGCAGAAAAATCAGAACTTGTTGACTCTCTTGCCAGGTTTATCGCGGAAAAATTCTTATCTGGTGAAGGGTCGTTCGAAGAAACAGACGTGGCTATAAACAATCTTGCTGGCTATGCAATCTGCAACAACCGAATCCCCGAGTTTATGTGGGGGGTGTACATGGCGTTTGATGATGCTGAACTTCGATCAGACGGTCAACAGCGCTTACCTTCCAATCTCCGCCATGCGCTAGGGCCTGCTGCCTAACTCAGGTGTTATGCAACCAAAGGAAACAAAAAATGGCATTTACCAGAATAGCCCCTCTTATAAGAATATTTGATGAAAACAAAGCCAAAGAATTTTATGTTGAATTTTTGGGGTTCAATATCGACTTTGAACATCGGGACTCCGATGACGCGCCTCTTTACATGCAGGTATCAAAAGGACAATGTATTTTGCTGCTAACAGAACACCATGGGGAATGTAGTCCGGGCTGTGCCATCAACATTGAAACAGATGAGCTAGAATCTTACTGCAAGGAACTAAATCAAAAGAATTATAAGTTTGCCAAGCCAGGCATCCAAGATATGCCTTGGGGCAGCAAGAATATGTCCATCGCCGATCCATTCGGTAACAATATTACTTTCACGAATGCCATCAGTACCTAACATTCGTCCCCAAAAAAAGCACCCCTTCCACTCCATTAGTACGCCACCTGAGTTAGTCGAACTCAGGTTAAATATTTTCAGCTATCCATTCGCTTAGCTTACTTGACGCTCTCCACCGTGCAGATTATCCTTAGCCTGCTGACCTACATCGTCAGCGGGTTTTGACAGACCCTTACCTAAGAACATCAAAAAGTAATTTTTTGGTGGCGAACTCGTTCGTCCCTCCTGCGTTGCGGTAGGACGGGGGAGGGACGCCTTCGGGCGTGCTGATTCTTAGGTTCAGTCTGTCAACCCTTTCTCGTTCTGCCACCATCAATTGACAGTGGTTGTGGTGGAGCTCTATTACCTAAGGAGTACGCCATGCGCTTACATCAATACCGTCTTTTACATTTCTCTTTTTTCATGTTTGTGCCGTTGGGTGATTAGACCTGATGCCGTGCAGTCAATGCATAGCTGTGTCCATGACTTTCTAAGAATAAAACTTTTTCAAGTACATATTACCGATATGAAGATGAATCTCTCATGCTGTTTTGAGGGGCGTAGATTTGTGTGCTTTATCGTCTATAACACTTCAAAAAACATAGATATTCATTCCAACATTTATGACATGGGGAACACTGTGTCTGATTAAGACCAAGACCAGTGATGCCTATAAAAAGAGAAAATGATGATGTTTAAAACTTTCCTAAAAATGACCCTGATTTCATCACTACTTGCAGGCGCATCATTGGCGCAGGCAGGCTGGTTTGCACAAGCCAGTGAATCCTACCTTGTTCAAGCACGTCATACAGGCGGTGGGGTTTATCAATGTCTTTATAAAACCAATCCTGGCAACCGTGGTTGGCGTAATTTTACGGTGAACTTTCAAGGTGGTTGTCCACGCTTTGTTCACTTTAATGCGCAGAATGGTCAAGTCACTGTGCCCAACTAAATGAGGGGAACATTCAAATGAACCAAAAAACCATCTTGGGCTTGGCGGCAATCTTAGCCCTGACCTTGATCAGCATCGCAGGCTTCTACTTCTTTAGCCCTAAACACGCAACTGAAAAAACGGTTCCAGCCAGTACTTCTGAGGTCAGCTCTGCACAACCTTTAGAATCCGCCAGTTCAGAAGCAGTATCCACTGAGATTGCAGCAGCAGAAGTGGATGGGATCGATGTCAAAGAATTGACCACGGGAAGCAAGCGTTTGAGTCCATCAGATCATGAACCTGAATTGCTGAGTTTTGAGTTTGATCAAAACCTTAAGGCGGTGGATACCTTACTGTCGATGCTGCCTTATGATGAACTGCCTGAATTTGAGCAGGACAATATAGACAAGTATCAAGGCTATATCTTTGCCAAAGCCGCAAAAGATACAGGCAAATCAGTGCAAGACTTTAGCTTGCAAGAACATGGCGCACTGGAGTCGGAGCAAGCGGGTAATCGCTACTACGTCTATAAATTTGATAATGGCACAGACTGTGAAATCCATCTGGCTAGCATTGATTTAAATACAGGCGATTATGGCGTGAGCTATAACTACTGCTAAGGATGAACTTGATGAAGCAACTTTTAAAACCCTTACTCCTCGCAGTGACTACAACGACAGGCATCATGTTGAGTGGCTGTAATGCTGGCCTTGATCCAAACACGTTTACGGTCGAACTCGATGTAATTGATACCAGTAACTGGTATGCCCAAAATCAATCCGCTACAGTATTGACCATCCGTTCCAATATTGCAGAGCCTATCGATGTCAGCCATGTTTCTGTCAATCATGGACAATGTCGTTATGAAGGCTATCGTCGATCATTGGAATATCCGCAGCATTTTAAGATGGGGCAACGTTTAAGACTGAAATTAACAGACTGTAGCTACAGTAATGTGGTGCAGGTTGATGTCGAAACAGATAAAGGCACTGCAAGCTATAGCTTTCAATAACCGTCTTGCATTCTAAATGTTAAAACACAGCATTTAAATTTAGATGAAACACCAAATCAAACCGTGTCCTCAATGGGCACGGTTTTTTTATGCCCTCAATTCAGCTTTTCGTACCCAATTCATTTAACAAGGAATATTCAATGTCCTTAATTCAATGCCCCTATTGTCAGTCCACCCATGTCAGACAGACTGATTCAAGTCATGCAAACGCCAACTATTTCGAACAACTGCAACGCTGTATTTCACCGACACAGATGGCGCTGTTCGGCATGCAGCTTGCCAAAAAGGCAGGATTCCCGCCTTTTACAGGCGCAGCCATCGGTGTTGTGGTGGGTGGTGTATTGGTTATTGTCAGTCAGTACTGCTATGAAAAATATTACAGCAATGCCGAGCAGTATCTCTGTTTGGATTGCCAACAAGCGTTTGCATGGGTGCCGTAATCGCATCTCTGACTTTACACGGTTACATCTTTAAATAGATGGATTGTTTAAACCCTTACAGCACATTTCTGCATCTTTACATCTTTCACTTTTATTTAAGGAATAATCAAAATGGCACATCAACTTGAACAAATGGCGTATGTCGGACAAACCCCTTGGCACGGTCTGGGCAATCAACTTAGCCAAAACCAACCAATTGAAGTCTGGGCCAAACAAGCAGGCATGGACTGGCGTATTGAATCCTCCAATGTCAGTTACATGGCTCAAAACGCGCGTGGGCAAAGCATCATCATGCCGTATGAAGAACAACGGGTACTGTATCGTTCAGATACGCATGCCCCTTTATCCGTGGTCAGTCAGCGTTATCAGGAAGTCCAACCGATGGAAATTCTGGAATTCTACCGTGATCTAACTGAGCAATCAGGCTTTGAACTGGAAACCGCAGGTGTCCTAAAAGGTGGGAAAAAGTTCTGGGCTTTGGCACGTACAGGACAAACTGCAGAATTGAAAGGTGGGGATGTCAGCAATGGCTATATTCTGCTAGCAACCGCATGTGATGGTACTTTAGCCACCACCGCACAATTCACCAATATCCGTGTGGTGTGCAATAACACCTTAGCGATTGCCTTACGAGGGCAGAGTTCCAATGCAGGCGTGGTCAAAGTACCGCACAGTACTAAGTTTGATGCCGACAAAGTCAAAGATCAACTCGGTATTTCAGTGAAAACATGGTACGACCACATGTATGAAATGAAACAACTTACCCAACGTAAAGTCACCCAGAAAGAAGCAGCAGCTTATTTTGATGCGGTATTTAACAACAATAGCCTAAGTGCGATGGAACAGGAGGATAACATTATTCAGTACTACCGTAATGTCGCGTCTCAAGCCAATCCACAACCCAATAAAACTGAACCGAATGGACGTGCCATGACCAAAGTCATGAATATGTTTAATGGGCAGGGACGTGGGGCAGACTTATCTTCAGCCAAAGACACCGCCTATGGACTGCTTTGTGCAATCACCGAATTTGTAGATCATGAACGTCGCGCGATGAGTACCGATCACCGCCTTGACTCTGCTTGGTTTGGTGCAGGCGCAGCATTGAAACAACGTGGATTGGAACAAGCTTTACACTTGGCTGCTTAAGCTTGATTTAATCTTGAGATTTTATCATCAGGGCATGTGATCAGCACGATCAAGTGTCCTCCTAATCAACGATCCCTCTTTGCCACATCTTCGGATGTGGCTTTTTTTATGCCGTTTTAAAATCAATGATAGAAGGATAAACCCATGAATCAGATTATAAACCCAACAGTAACGTCTCAATCTCAGTATTTACCAACTATAGCCAATGACAAGCCTAAACAAAGTCAATCAGGTTCAAAACGCAGCTTAAATGCCAAACGTCTGATCAACACCAAACAACTGGACTATCAGGCATGGCTGGAAGTGCGCAAGCAGGGAATAGGCAGCAGTGATGCCGCAGCCGCCTGTGGCTTGAATCCCTATATGTCGATGCTAGAACTGTGGATGATTAAAACAGGACGGGTACAGCAAAACATCGATGATGAAAGCTCAGGGCATGCACCTTTATATTGGGGCAAGCAGCTAGAACCCTTGGTCGCAGAATATTACAGCATGCACACCAATAATAAAGTCCGTCGGGTCAATGCGGTGTTACAGCATCCTGATCCTGACAAAGCCTTTATGTTGGCAAACTTGGATTATGCCGTTGTGGGCAATGAAGACGTGCAAATCCTAGAATGTAAAACCGCAGGGGAATATGGTGCCAAACTGTGGCGAGATGGTGTGCCGTTATACGTGTTGTGTCAGGTACAACACCAACTGGCCGTGACAGGTAAACAAGCGGCACATATTTGTGTGTTGCTGTGTGGGCAGGAAACTAAAATCTACAAAGTCAGTCGTAATGAAGCCCTGATTGAACAGATCATTCAGGCAGAACGGCTGTTTTGGGAGTGTGTTGAAAATGACGTTCCGCCAGCAGTGGATGCCAGTGAATCGGCAGCCAAAGCTTTACAGCAGCTCTATCCAGAACATGTGCCGCTTAGCACCACAGATCTATCTGAGGATGAGCAGGCTAATCAACAGTTTGAGCAACTGCTTCAAGCTCGGAGCCAAATTGACAAGCATCAGGAGCAGTTCGATCTGCTGAAGCACCAACTTCAAGCCAAGATGCAGGAGGCTGAACGTGCCACCTTTAAAGTAGGCTCAGTGACATGGAAAAAGTCGAAGGATTCGATCAGCTTAGATAGCAAGGCTTTACTCAAATCACATCCTGAATATCTCAATCAATTCCCACAAACTAAGCAAGGTTCACGACGTTTCAATATATACAGCAAGGATGATTGAAGTCGCTTTAGCCTAAGTGCAATTCACAAGCAGCACCTCAAGCTCTACTCAAAAATCCCATGCCACAGCGCATGGGATTTTTTTATACCACTTTCATTTTAAACAAACACTGAAACTCATTTAAACAGAAGAGGAAAGCACCATGATTAAAGGTCTAGCAATCACACCACCAATACTCGGGCGAATCAGTATCGGTAAAATGGTGGAAAAGAATGGCAAGCGCATCCCTGAAAAGGATGACCAATTCACCATTACCAGCCAAATCCAAAATAAGGATAGTGGTTGGGTGAAACATCCACTTGATGAACAACTTCGAGCTAAAGCACCCAATCAAAAACTCCGTTCAATTCCAGTCCGTATGATCTTTAATGATCCTGAACTGAATCTACGGGCGGAATACAGTTTATTTGATCGTCAGACAGGACGTCCCGTTTGTGTGGGTAATGGTGAAACCTGCCAACGACTGACTAATCAAGGGGTAGAACAACATCCATGTCCATCCCCTGATTTATGCCCATTAGCACAAGGCGGAAACTGTAAACCTTATGGGCGTTTGCATGTCAATTTAGATGAATCGGATGAACTCGGCACATTCATCTTTAGAACCACAGGCTTTAATAGTATCCGTACTTTGGCTGCGAGATTGAACTACTACCATGCAGCATCGAATGGCTTGCTTTCATGCCTACCTTTACAACTCACGCTGAGAGGCAAATCTACTGCGCAAAGCTATCGTACACCTGTGTATTACGTGGATTTGACTTTACGGGATGAAGTTCATTTACAAGAGGCGATTCAAACAGCTAAAGAAATTGATCAGAAAAGTAAGTTGTGTGGTTTTAATCAGGCTGCTTTAGATCAAATGGCACGGCAGGGTTATGGTAATGCACGATTTGAGGTGAATGCTGAGGAGGGATTAGATTTGCTGGAGGAGTTTTATGCAGAGGACAACCAGCAACAAGACCAGATACCAGTGCATGACCTAAGCCATGTTCAGGATATTAAGAAAGGGTTGCAGCAGTCAGTGCAGGCTTTGAACTAGCTACTAGTGATGAAAGGTACAACAGTATCTTTCATTATTTTTTTGCTACTTTTAAAAAAGTACTAATAAAACTATTGACGAATTAAGCGTGATGTTTTATGATTTCTTTAATAAATCGTACTAATAAAACTATTTTGGAGTTTTGATGAAACTAGGAAATATATTAAGTGTAAAGGTGGGTGTGGCTCAATTTGAAACCACTGATGAGGGTGTAAATAACCTTACACAAGTAGGTTTGGTTAATGGTGCTAATATTTCTGAATTAGGTGATTTAGACTTTGTTGATGCGGAGTTAAAGTATGTATATGTTTCTGCTGAAAAATTACATGATAATGCTCTAAAAGCTGGTGATATTATTTTGATGTCTAGAGGGTCAAATATGCGTGCTGCAATTGTAAATCAGCAGGATATTGATAAAGATTTAATTGCTTCACCGAACTGTTTGGTTTTAACGGCTAACCTGAACTATGTATTACCAGAAGTTATTGTTGCATTTCTCAATAGCGAGCTTGGTCAAAAAACACTAGATTCTTTAAGTACAGGTGCAACAATAAAAAATGTTCCTGCTCGAAAAATTAAAGATATTGATTTAAGAGTTCCTGATTTAGCAGTACAAAACAAAATTGCACAAATCTTTAAACAGAATATCGAGACCTTAAAAAGCCTTAAGGTATTGCAGATGCAGCAAAAAATTACTGCAAATGCTGCAATTCAAAAATTAATGGCAGAGTAGGAGGCTGTATGAATCTTAATGCTGAAGTAAAAAAACAGTTTTTTAAAACGTTTGAGATACTTAAAACAACTTTATCAGTGGATCAAATCCCTGAAATTCTGAGTTTAACGAGCTATAGCGTATATGCAGAGTTTGATGCAGTGAAAACTGTATCGAGTACAGGTGAAAATGAAATATTGAAATATTTTCAAGATTTTGTTCAAAGACATAATTTAATTTGGGTGAATGCTCCAGTTTTAAAAGCTGCTGCACATTCATATTCAGACATACTTCGGTCTCTTATTACTTTTTATGGTGAATGCACTTCAACTGATGAATTTGGGCGGCAGATTGTAGATCTTTTACAGGAATGGGTTGGTCTTAATCCATCTTCTTTAGGGTCTTTTTACAGCAGTTCAGAATCGGTGATTGCATTATTCCAAGCCTTAATAGGTGATTGTTCTGATGCTGTACTTTATGATGGCGCATGTGGGATTGGGATGATTGCGAATAGGTTGAACCCTAAGAAAGCGATCTTAAGGGATATCAATCAAACGGTTGTGGGCATTACTGCATTATTGTTTAAAATGTCCAACATAGATGTGGATTTACAGGTTGCAGATACCTTAACGCACAATGAAACTTCTTATGATGTTGATATTGTAGCGAGTACACCACCATTTGGTTTAAGAATTCAGTCTCAGTTGGTAGAAAATACTGCATACATTAGAGATATTCATTTGGGAAAATCTATACCATCGAGTGCCTCAGAAAGTCTATGGATTCAGCAAGCCTTATATCAGCTAAATGACACTGGGCGAGCATTTTTACAAATTATACCTGGTTGGTTGTTTCGTGGTGGCTATGATGCTGCTTTAAGAGAGAAATTAATTGAAAAAGATTGGGTTGAAGCCGTAATACAATTGCCTGAAAAGTTGCTTAGTAATACCAATATTGAAACAGTGCTTTTAGTTTTAAATAAAGCCAAAGACACTAATGGAGTGGTGCGTTTTGTAGATGCACGAACTCTAGGTCAGCGTACTCGTTCGCAGACGACATTAATGCCAGAAGACATCACTTTAATTCGTAATTTGGTTATGGGGATTGAGGCTGATTCACAGATTAGTCAAACCATCTCATTACAGCAGATTAAGGAAAATAAATACAATTTACACTGTAATGAGTATTTTGCCTCTGAGATTGAAGAAACAAAGCTAGACTTAAAAGCTGAGAGTGACAAGCTTATTCAGGCGCAGCTTGAATATGAGAAAGCTCAACAAATTTTTAATCAGATTTTGAGTGAAGTTTGAGGAGATAATTATGATGCAAGTAACCCACCATGCACAAAAAAGAATGACTAAACGTGGAATTACCAAAGATATGATTGACTTTACTTTGGATTTTGGCGAGACAAAAGGTGATAGATGGGTGCTTAATCGTAAAATGATTGAGCAATCCATTGGTGATTTAGAGCGTAAATTGAGAACGGCTAAAAAATTGAGAGATAAAGGTGGCATAGTAGTTGTCGCTGAGGGTGAATCTTTATTGACAGCTTACGATTTTGATAGCCGCAAAATGGCATATTGATTTAAGGTACCTAAATAGTGGTTTAGCTAAACTACTATTTTCTAAATTTTGAATAGATTATCCAATTAATCATTTATTTGAACAAATGACATAGAGAAACGAACAAACATGGCGATTAAGAAAACAGAACTTTATTCTTCCTTATGGGCAAGTTGTGATGAGTTACGTGGTGGTATGGATGCCAGCCAGTACAAAGATTATGTGTTGACCTTGCTTTTTATGAAATATGTGTCTGATAAATATAAAAGTAATCCGTATAGCATGATTGTCGTACCAGAGGGTGCGAGTTTTGACGATATGCTTAAACTTAAAGGTGATAAAGAAATTGGCGATAAGATCAATAAAATCATTGCATTATTGGCAGAAGAAAATGATCTGAAAGGCGTGATTGATGTTGCTGATTTTAATGATGAAGACAAGCTTGGTAAAGGCAAGGAGATGCAAGACCGTTTGTCTAAGCTGATTGGGATTTTTGAGGGGCTGGATTTATCATCAAATCGAGCTGAGGGCGATGACCTACTCGGTGACGCTTATGAATATTTAATGCGTCACTTTGCAACCGAGTCGGGTAAGTCTAAAGGACAATTTTACACGCCTGCTGAAGTTTCTCGTATTTTAGCAAAAGTTATTGGAATTCGTCATGATACACCACAAGATGCTAGTGTTTATGACCCGACCTGTGGTTCAGGTTCATTGTTATTAAAAGCTAGTGATGAAGCTCCTCGAGGTTTGTCTATTTATGGTCAGGAAATGGACAATGCGACCAGTGCGTTGGCTCGTATGAACATGATTTTGCATGACAATGCGACCGCTAAAATTTGGCAAGGTAATACAATTGCCGACCCACAATGGAAAGATGGCAACGGGCAACTTAAAACCTTTGATTTTGCTGTGGCCAATCCGCCATTTTCCAGTAAAAACTGGACGAGTGGGATTAATCCTGAACACGATAAATTTGAGCGTTTTGTGTGGGGCGTACCTCCTGAGAAAAATGGTGACTATGCGTTTTTATTGCATATTCTTAAAAGTTTAAAAAGTACAGGTAAAGGTGCGGTTATTTTACCGCATGGTGTGCTGTTCCGTGGTAATGCAGAAGCTCGTATTCGTGAAAACCTGATTAAGCAAGGCTATATTAAAGGCATTATTGGTTTGCCTGCCAACTTATTCTACGGTACGGGAATCCCTGCTTGTATTATCGTGATGGATAAAGAAAATGCCCAAGCACGAACAGGCATTTTCATGATTGATGCCAGCAAGGGCTTTATCAAGGATGGCAATAAAAACCGTTTACGTAGTCAAGATATTCACAAAGTGGTGGATGTATTCAGCAAGCAGCTTGAATTACCACGTTATAGCCGTATGGTGACTTTAGCTGAAATTGCTGATAATGAATATAACCTGAATATTCCTCGTTATATTGATTCCAGTGAAGCTGAAGACATTCAAGATTTAACGGCTCATTTACAAGGTGGGATTCCACAGCGTGATATCGAAGCCTTAAATGCGTATTGGAAAGTATTTCCAACGATTCGCACAACGCTTTTTGTTGATGATCGAGAGGGTTATGTAAAGTCATTGGTTGAGGCGGCGCAAGTCAAAAGCACAATTTTAAATCACCCTGAATTTAAATCTTTTGCTGAGCAGAGTTTGCAGCCATTTACCGCTTGGTGTGAACGTGCAGCACTTGGAAATATTCAAGTGGGCGAACAACCCAAAGCCATTATTCATCGTATCAGTGAGGATTTACTCGACAGTTATGCCGATATGCAATTGTTAAGTAAATACGATATTTATCAGATCTTGATGGATTATTGGGATAGCGTCATGCAGGACGATGTATTTATTTTGAGTCAAGATGGTTGGAACTCTGCCAAAGTATTAAAAAAACTGCTTGTCATCAAAGGTGAAAAACTCAAAGAAAGTCCTGATCTGGTGATCAATAAAGATAAATACAAAGCTGAAATTATTGCACCGTCTTTGATCGTGGCACGTTATTTTGCAGTAGAACAAAATAAGATTGATACACAACAAGCCGAACTTGACAGCATTAGCCAAGAGTTGGAGAGCTTTATTGAAGAGCATAGTGGTGATGAGGGCTTATTGGTCGATGCACTGAATGATAAAAATAAAGTCACGGCTGCCACGGTCAAAACTCGTTTAAAAGTGAGTAAAGATGCTGAAGAAATCAGTGTGTTAAAGCAGGTGCAAAAACTATTTGAGCAAGAAAGTACATTGAAAAAAGCAGTCAAAGACTTACAGGATGCTTTGGATCTGGCAGTTTTTCAAAAATATCCACAGCTTGATGAGCAAGCGATTAAAACCCTTGTGGTCGAGGATAAATGGCTTGCGACACTGAAAGCTAATATTAAAGCGGAAATTGAGCGAGTCACACAACAACTTGCTAATCGAGTGAAAGAGTTGGATGAGCGTTATGCAGAACCTTTGCCACAAATTAGCAAAAATGTTGATAGTTTAAGCGATAAAGTAGCTCAGCATTTAAAAGCGATGGGTTTGGAGTGGTCACTATGAGGGAGGAGAAGATACCACAAGGTTATAAAAAAACCGAAATTGGTGTGATTCCTGAGGATTGGTCATGTGATTCGCTTGAAAGTGTTTGTCCTAAAGGTAGGAAATATTGCATTGTTGATGGACCTTTCGGTTCTAACTTAAAGACAGAACATTATCGAAAAAGCGGAATTCCTATTATTACAAGTGGTTTTGTTACTGATGGTACTTTTCAGGTTGATAATTACCTTTTTGTTGATGAGGAAAAATTTCGCCAAGAGAAAAGAAGTGCTGTGAATCCTAGTGATATAGTTATGGCAAAAATTGGAGCACGTTGTGGAGCAAGTGCTATTTTGCCAAAAGAACATGTTGTTGGAATTTTATCTGGTAATGCGCTTAAAATAACTGTGGATGAGTCAAAACATCATACATATTTTATTTGGCAATTATTGTGGGATCTTTATACGAAAGGCAGCCTTGATGATATAACGACAACTGGTGCGCAACCTGCAATTTCGATGTCTAGTTTAAAGAAATATCTTATTCCTTTACCTCCAATCAATGAACAAACAGCCATCGCTACCGCACTATCTGATGTTGATGCTTTAATCTGCGAGCTAGAAAAAATCATTTCTAAAAAACAAGCGATTAAAACCGCAACGATGCAGCAACTTTTAACAGGTAAAACTCGTTTACCACAATTCGCTCTGTGTGAAGATGGTACAAAAAAAGGATTTAAACAAAGTGAACTGGGGGAGATTCCAAAGGATTGGGGGGTTAAAACAGTATATGAATTGGCTGAAAAACAAAAATCCCAGTTTGATGATGGAGATTGGGTAGAGGCAGAACATATTACTGACAGAGGTATTAGACTCATTCAAACAGGAAATATTGGCATAGGACAATATGTAGAAAAAGATACAAAAAAATATATTTATCCTACATCTTTTGAAAAACTCAAATGTAAAGAATTGCAGAAAGGTGACTTGCTTATCTGTCGATTAGCTGAACCTGCTGGACGAGCTTGTATATTTTATAATATTGGAGAGCAAAGAGTTATCACTTCTGTAGATGTTACAATATTTAGACCATCTTCTTATTTAGCTGACCGTAAATTTTATGTGCAGTATTTTTCCTTTGATGTGTGGTTCAAATCGGTATTGGAACAAGTTGGTGGAACTACGCATAAACGTATATCAAGAGGTGCATTAGGACGGATTTCTGTCCCTTATCCATCAATCCAAGAACAAACCGCTATCGCTACTATCTTATCTGATATGGACAGCGAAATTCAGGCATTAGAAAAACGCCTGAATAAAACTCGTCAAATTAAACAAGGTATGATGCAGGAGCTGCTGACGGGGAAAACACGATTGGTGCAACCTGAAGCATGAGGAGTGTGAATATGCTTGAACAACAGAATTATAAAAAAGCACGTTTTTTTAAGTGTGCCTTGCAGGTCAATCCAGTGGGTTATATTCAGTATCGTGGACAAGAGCAAAGTTTGTCTGAAGCTGAATATAATCAACAGTTGCTTAATGCTGCTTTAGAAGCTGGGATTGAAGTGATTGGTTTAGCAGATCATGGCTCAGTAGATCAGATAGATGCACTCAGAAACCTGTTCAACCAAAATGGAATAGTGGTCTTCCCAGGTTTTGAAATTGCTTCTAGCGAAAAGATTCATTTTGTGTGTTTGTTTGACGAGTCTAAAACATGCCAAGAGTTAGAACGTATTTTAGGGCGTTTGGATTTGCTTGATCCAGAGGATGGGATTTTGCCTACCAATTTATCATCGAGTCAATTAATTGATAAAGTAAATGAAATTGGTGGTTTTATTTATGCAGCTCACTGTACCAATGACGATGGTGTATTAAAGCGAAGAATGAATCATGTTTGGCAGCATAAAGGTTTATTGGCAGCCCAGATTCCTAGCTCTATTGAAGATTTACTTGGTATTGAAAATGACTTCTATCGTAAAGTCTTCTTGAATAAAGATCCCAATTATTGTCGAGAGCGGGAGATGGCAGCCATTAATGCGGCTGATGTGGCAAAACCGAGTGATATTCAAAAAGATGTTGCATCTTGCTTAATCAAAATGACTAAACCATGTTTTACATCATTTAAGCAAGCATTTTTAGATGCAGGATCAAGAGTTCGCTTAAACTCTGACAAGCCTGAAAGCTATGCCTCTGCAATAGAACGGATTCGATTTGTTGGTGGCTATCTTGATGGGCTTGATATTGAATTGTCAGATCACTTGAATGCGGTTATTGGTGGCCGTGGTACGGGTAAGTCAACTCTGCTCGAATGCATTCGTTATGCTTTTGATTTAGAACCCAAAACTCAAAATGCCCTAAAACAGCATAAAAGTGTCATTGAAAGCAATTTAGGCAAAGAACGGGGTATGGTTGAAATTACGCTTCGTTCAGCAACTATGCATGGTCGTAGATTCTCGATCAGCCGTAAATATGGAAATCAGCCTGTTGTGGTTGATGAGCAGGGTAATATTTCACCTTATCATCCAGCAGATTTGTTGCCTGATCTTGAGTTGTACGGACAAAATGAAATTTATGAGATGACACGAGATGAGGCAAGCCGTAACCAACTGATTGAGCGTTTTTTGGAAGGTGAACATCAGCATTTTGATGCGGATATAACGAAAGTGTTCGCAAGGCTCAAAGAAAATCGAGAATCTATAAGCCGTGCATTGAGTCAAAAAGATGATATTGAAGCAGAGGTAGAGCGTCTGCCCAAATTACTTGAACAAGTTAAACAGTTTCAGACTTTAGGAATTGAGGAAAAACTTAAAATCATCCCTAAATTGGAAAAAGAAAAACAGTTAAATGAACGAGTGAGCGAGGAAGTAAGTCGTGTAAAAACAGCGATAGAAACTCTTAAAGATAGTTTACCTGATACTATTTTTATCAGTGATGCAAGTTTGGAAGGCTTGCCTCATGCGGATTTGTTAAAACAGCAGCGCGGTATTTTGGAAAAGCTAAAACTCGACTTGACTCAGCAATTGGGACAGTTGGAACAGCTTGTTCAGACTACAAGCATACAGTTATTACCAATTCAACAAACATTAATTGAAAAGCAGAAAGATGAAGAAGGACATTTAGAAAATGCTTTCAAGGAAATACCTGCTAGTCAAGGGAAGACAGGTCGACAAATTGGTGTTGAATATCAGGCTTTATTGAAGCAAATTGAACAGATCCGTCCAAAGCAAATAACATTACAAAACCGACAGGCTCAAATTGATGAGTTATATAGTCAGCGCAAAAAACTATTGTTAGAACTAGATCAGCATACTACTGCTCGAGCAAGTAGTATGCAAAAGTCAGTGAAACGATTAAATCGAAAGCTAGATCAAAAAGTTAAACTTACTTTACAACCCGAAGGGAATCGTCAGCCATTGGTTGATTTTCTAAACACATGTAGTTTAGAAGGTGTTGGACTTAAACGACTTGCTTGGGTATTAGAACAAGAATTTTCACCAGCGAACCTTGCCGCCACCATTCGAGATGGTGAAACGGAGTTAGAAAGAAAATTCAGTATACCTAATTCAGTTGTACGGGCTCTAATACATTTGCCAGAGCAAAAATTATTAGAAATAGAAGAGTTACTGTTGCCAGATACCATGACCATTGAACTTAATGTAACTCATGGTGAACGTGATGCTATTTTTCGACCGATTGATGAACTTTCTACAGGACAGCAATGTACAGCAGTCTTACATTTATTGCTTTTAGATAATCAAGACCCGTTGATTCTTGATCAGCCTGAAGATAATTTGGATAACGCATTTATTGCCGAACGCATTGTTGCAGAGCTTCGTAGAGCTAAACTTAGTCGTCAATTTCTCTTTGCTACACATAATGCGAATATTCCTGTATTTGGTGACGCAGAATGGATTGGTGTGTTAAGTGTTCAAGACAACAAAGGGATGATTCTGCCAGATCAACAAGGTGCGATTGATGTACCAAAAGTTCAAGAGTTGGCAGCCGATATATTAGAAGGCGGAAAAAGTGCATTTAATCAACGTCGTGAAAAATATGGTTTTAATTAATAGGTATAGGTTTTAGGTAGAAGATAATGTTAAAAACTGAGTTGTTGGAACTAATTGCCAACGGTGAAAATTCAGGTGTTGAGTTTAAACGCGATGATATTCGTCCTGAGCAACTAGCGAAAGAAGTGGTTGCTATGGCGAACTTTCAAGGTGGGCGCGTACTGCTAGGAGTGGAAGATGATGGCACGGTGAGTAGTATACAAAGACCAGACTTAGAAGAATGGGTGATGAATATATTTCAAAATAAAATTCATCCAATGATTTTACCTTTTTACGAAGAGGTTAAACTTGATGATGGTAAAACGGTTGCGGTAGTAAGTTTTCCAATAGGTATTTCTAAGCCTTACGTGCTGCGTCATAGTGGGAAAGAGGAAATCTATATTCGTGTTGGTACAACCTCACGCTTAGCAACTCGAGAACAGCAAATGCGTTTGTTTGAGTTGGGTGGCATGTTACATACAGAAGTGATGCCCGTACCCCGTACTGATATGAGTTGTTTAGATGATGCTCGATTGATGAATTATATTCGAGATATTTTGCGTGACCCTGATGTCCCACAATCAACAGAGGCTTGGCAAGCGAGATTACTTGGATTGGGTTTTCTGACCGAAGCTGCTGGCAATATTTGCTGTACGATTGCAGGCTTGATTTTATTTGGTAAAAATCCACGACGCTATTTAAAACAAGCTGGTTTAAGAGTGATGGCTTTTCAGGGTGATGATAAGGAATATCAAGCTGCACTTGATGAAATTATTGATGGTCCAATGGTTGGTCGTTGGGATATTGATCAGGGGGATAAACGTTTAGTTGATGGTGGTGTAATTGAACGTTTTATGGAGGCAATGACTCCATTTATTTCTCAAGAATCTGCTCATGTGAATGAGGAGTTAAGACGAGAAATGCACTGGTTTTATGCTCTTGAAGCTGTGCGTGAAGCATTGATTAATGCTTTGGCTCACCGTGATTGGACACGTTTTGTAGAAATTGAGGTTTCTGCTTATTCAAATCGGCTTGAAATTATTAGTCCAGGCACATTACCCAATTCAATGACTGTAGAAAAAATGAAAGCAGGTCAGCGTTCGCCTCGTAATACCATTGTGATGGAGGTCCTACGTGATTATGGTTATGTTGATTATCGTGGTATGGGCGTAAGAACAAAAATTGTACCTTTGACTAAAGCCTTAACAGGTAAAGAACCTGAATTTGAACTTACAGAAGATTATTTAAAAACAGTTTTGTATCGCTAGATAAGGATAAAAAATGAGCCAAGTCGGTCAGCGTGAACGCATTACCCAAAATCGAGTGGTGCATTTTTTTCAGCAACAATTAGGCTATCGTTATTTAGGCGATTGGCAAGATAGAAATGACAATAAAAATATTGAACACGACATTTTAATTGCTTGGCTTAAAAAACGTGGTATCAGTGATGCTTTGATTAATAGAACCATGCGCCAACTCGATACTGCAACTGCATTGGGTGAAGGCAAAAAACTTTATTATGCCAATAAAGATGTATATCGCTTATTGCGTTACGGAGTTAAAGATAAAGAAGGTGCTGGTGAACTAAATCAAACCGTTTGGCTCATTGATTGGCATCATCCTGAAGCAAATGATTTTGCAATTGCTGAAGAAGTTTATATTAAAGGTGAAAATAAAAAACGCCCAGATATTGTGCTATATATCAATGGGATTGCTTTGGGTGTATTAGAGCTGAAACGTTCATTGGTTGATGTATCTGAGGGCATTCGACAAAATTTAGATAATCAAAAAAAAGATTTTATCCGTAATTTTTTTAGCACAATACAACTGGTGATGGCAGGTAATGACACACAAGGATTGCGCTATGGCATGATTGAAACACCTGAAAAATATTATCTGGAATGGAAAGAAGAGCTTAATCACGTAGAGGGACATAAACTCGATTATCATTTAGGTAGAATGTGTAATAAACAACGGTTTTTGCAAATCATTCATGATTTTATAGTCTTTGATGCGGGTGTGAAAAAAACTTGCCGACATAATCAGTTTTTCGGTATTGAAGCTGCAAAGCAACGTATTGCCAAACGAGAGGGTGGTATTATTTGGCATACCCAAGGGTCAGGTAAGAGTCTGACAATGGTGTGGTTAGCTAAATGGATACGAGAAAATGTCAGTGATAGCCGTGTACTTATTGTCACAGATCGAACTGAGTTGGATGAGCAAATTGAGAAAGTCTTTACTGGTGTAGAAGAAGAAATTTATCGTACAAAAAGTGGTGTGGATTTGGTTGCAACACTGAATCAGCCAACCCCTTGGCTTATGTGTTCATTGGTGCATAAATTTGGTCGTTCTTCAGACGCAGACGATGATGCTGCAACGAATGAATTTATTGAACAGCTCAAACAATCCATGCCTAAAGACTTTAAAGCTAAAGGTAATGTATTTGTTTTTGTTGATGAATGCCATCGTACCCAATCAGGTAAATTACACGAGGCAATGAAAGCGATTTTACCCGAAGCCATGTTCATTGGTTTTACGGGTACACCTTTGATGAAAAAGGATAAACAGAAATCAATAGAAGTATTTGGTTCCTATATTCATACCTATAAATTTGATGAAGCGGTTGCTGATGGTGTTGTTCTTGATTTGCGTTATGAAGCACGAGATATTGACCAAAATATTAGTTCACAGAAAAAAATTGATGAATGGTTTGAAGCAAAGACTCGTGGGCTGTCACGCCTAGCAAAAACCCAACTTAAACAGAAATGGGGAACAATGCAAAAGGTCTTATCAAGTAAATCTCGTTTACAGCAAATCGTAAATGATATTTTACTGGATATGGAAACAAAGCCACGCTTGATGGATGGGCATGGTAATGCCATATTGGTTTGTTCCAGTGTCTATCAGGCATGTAAGGCTTACGAAATGTTTAGCCAGACTGATTTGGCTGGTAAAGTTGCTATTGTGACTAGTTTTCAGCCGACCCCTGCCAGTATCAAAGGTGAAGAAACAGGCGAAGGACTCACCGAAAAACTATTTAAATATGATATTTACCGCAAAATGCTAGCGGATTATTTCGAGAAAACGGAAGAAGAAGCAGCAAGCCTTGTCGAAGAGTTTGAGACATCTGTTAAAAAACGTTTTATTGACGAACCTTCACAGATGAAATTATTGATTGTAGTGGATAAGCTTTTAACAGGTTTTGATGCGCCATCAGCAAGCTATTTGTATATTGATAAACACATGGCAGATCACAATTTATTCCAAGCGATTTGTCGGGTCAATCGCTTGGACGGTGATGATAAAGAATATGGTTATATTGTCGATTATAAAGACTTATTTAAATCTATAGACCAAGCTATTTCTGATTATACTCAGGAGGCTTTTGATGGTTATGATAAGGACGACGTTGAAGGATTATTAAAAGACCGTTTACAGCAGGCTAAATTAGATTTAGATACTGCTTTAGAAATGGTCAAGGCATTGTGTGAGCCTGTTAAAGCACCTCGAAACACTCAGGACTATATTCATTATTTTTGCGGGGAATCAGGGCATAATCAAGATGAACTCATTGAAAAGGAAGCTCTCCGTTTAGCGCTTTATCAAAATGTGGTGAAGCTCATCCGTGCTTTTGCAAATATTGCCAATGAAATGCAAGAGGCTGGCTATAATGAACAGCAGATTGTAACTATTCGAGCCGAAGTCATACATTTTGAAAAAGTGCGTGATGAAGTCAAAATTGCTAGCGGCGATTTGCTTGACATGAAACGTTTTGAGCCTGCTATGCGTCATCTACTCGATATGTATATTCGTGCTGAAGACAGCGAAGTATTGATGGACTTTGAAGAGTTAGGCTTGATAGAGTTGATTGTGGAAAAAGGTGCAGATGCGTTGGATGCATTGCCTAAAGATATTCGCAATGACGAACAAGCGATGGCTGAAACTATCGAAAATAATGTTCGTAAAACAATTATTGATGAAAACCCCGTGAATCCAAAATACTACGAACAAATGTCAGTTTTGTTAGATGAATTGATAGAATTACGTCGTCAAAAAGCCATTGAATATCAAGAATATTTAAAACATATCCGTGATTTATCTAGTAAAATTATTCGCCCTGAAAAAAGCACATCACATTATCCTAGCTCTATGGATAGTAGTGCTAAACGAGCGTTATATGATAATTTTGGAAAGGATGAGTTACTAGCCACAAAGATTGATAGTGTTATTCGCTATACTAAAAAGGCAGATTGGGTGGGCGATAAATTTAAAGAACGTGAAATTGCATTTGCAATACAGCAAGACACAAAAGGCTATGATATTGATATTCAAAGTGTCATGGAGCTTGCTAAAGCGCAACGAGAATATTGGTGATGCAATGGCTACATATTGGTGAGCTTGAGGTAGAGCTGCACCATAAGGCAATCAAGAACTTACATTTGAGTGTGTTGCCACCAGATGGAAAAGTCAGGGTATCTGCTCCTATTACTATGTCTGATACGGCTATACGCATGGCGGTAATTAGTCGTATTCCATGGATAAAGAAACAGCAATCGGCTTTTCTTAATCAATCTCGTCAATCAATCCGAGAAATGGTCAGTGGGGAATGCCATTATGTTTGGGGGAAAAAATATCGCTTAAATATTGTGGCAACATCTGGACAGCATCGCATTGAATTTTCCCATGCTAATCGGCTTGATATGTATGTTCATGCAACTACCTCAACCCAAAATAAACAGAAATTACTAGAAGCATTTTATCGAATGCAACTACAGGAAAAACTTAATTTACGCTGTTCATCTTTACTTACTAGAATTGGTGTAGAACCAAGTTTTATTGGTATTCGTAAAATGAAAACCCGTTGGGGGAGTGCTAATCCATTGTCGAAAAGAATATG
Source organism: Acinetobacter sp. NIPH 1852 (assembly GCF_022549455.1). Taxonomy (NCBI): domain Bacteria; kingdom Pseudomonadati; phylum Pseudomonadota; class Gammaproteobacteria; order Moraxellales; family Moraxellaceae; genus Acinetobacter; species Acinetobacter sp. NIPH 1852. The sequence continues at coordinate 23,069 of NZ_JAKZGG010000027.1, forward strand.
GCTGAATTTAGAATTGGCGAAAAAACCAGTTGAATGTTTGGAGTTTATTCTTGTGCATGAACTGGTGCATTTAATTGAGCGTCATCATAATGATCGTTTTGTAATGTATATGGATCGGTTTCTTCCCCAATGGCGTGAGCGAAAGGCTTTGTTGAATAGTTTACCTTTAACCTCCTAAATATATGCGCCTTATCTGGCTCAAGGTCAGACGAAATAACCCGAAAGCCGAAACTTTCGGGGTTACAGCGGTGTGTTTAAATATAATTCGATTGATTAATATGAACTTTTTTCGACTTTAAACGTTGTGTTGGTGTACTTAAACCGAACCCAGTATTCAGGACCAATCAAACTGTATTTTAAAGTGGTAAGACGCATACCAATGTAGTTCTGATTTGTATCGTAAAAATTGGATTCTATACCATAAACCAAAGGCTCTACCCCTGAGTTCATGCAGGTAATATCACTCCACGCAACACTGGTTTTACCTTCTCGGAATACAAAAGGTTCAACATCTGTATAGAGCTGAGATTCCGCAAAAGGAGTAAAGTCGGTATCTTCACGTGCTATAAAAAATATGAGCCGAATACTCCTAAAACCTCGAATAGTCGTTTCCTGCTTCGACAAAATACCTAGAGTGTGATTCTCAGCATTGTTAGCCCAGACTGCTTCGATAATTTTACCTGACGTGGCACGCAGCATATCCTCAACAGTCACAGGACTAAATGTTTTCTGATCCATTGAAAAATCATCAACATTCATAAACTCAGCAGAAACAAGCAATGAATGAACCTGAAACATTGAATTGTTACATAAGACAGCTTCTTCAAAACGATTATAAGCCTTTCTAGAATTGCCAAATGAAGAATCCCAGTGATTTTTCAAGCTCATAAAATCTCGTGTTTTAGATCTCACTTTTAGATCCTGACAGAACCCATCAACAACTGCTTCAAACTGTTGATACAATCCAAGTGGAAAGTCAATGAGTCTGTGCTTGTACAGTAAATCAACCATCAGCTTTATTTCAGGTCTGATGATCACATCTGAAAATTTACCTGTCAGGAAAGGATTAGTCGGAATATCCTGAATAATCTTGAGTAAATTAACACCCTTGGGCGTTAGATAAACATGAGGCACCAGATAGTCGTAAGTTGGTTGTTTGGAGATAATCTTAAAAGTCTTATTTTCAGTAATCATGAGATACAACTTCAGATAATCATCCAAGCCAACAGGAGGGCGATTATTGGGTATATAGCCAATAAAAGGCTGGATATACGCTTGAGTGATATGGTGAGTACTGAGTAGAGATGCATAGGATTCGTCAGGCTGTAATCTAATCATGCTTCATCTCCCGCAAAGGCATTGAGTTCTAGGTGGTTTTTTCTCGGACGACCACGAGTCTGTGGTTTTAAAGGCTGACTAATCTGGAAACGTCGTCCATTTTTCATGTTGCTGAAAATGAATAACTGGCTGGTTTTACAGAGATAATCAAAGCCATCTTCAAGCCACTTTCTTTTCTGCGATTGGTTGTATTCAATCGTGCCTAAAAAACAGTTTTCATAAGTATGCTTCCGCATATTACAGATGTAGGCATAACCTTGATCATTGGTCACTTTTTTCCAAAGCTTTTCAATACCTTGTGCGAGGCTAATGTCTTCCTGATTTTTATTCCCATTGAAAAACCAGAATGTATGCAGATGGAATCCACGTCTTGGCGTATATTCAAAACGAAAAATATAACCGATGGCTTGTTTCAACACAGGATTATGCCGCTTGTTTTCTAATAGTTGTTCAACACACTTTTTAAATGCATCAAAATCATTTTTAGATAAACAATCTTCAGCTTTGAAACAGGTTTGCAGTAATGTTTCAGTTTTATGCTTGAGATATAAATCAAGTCGAACAACGACTACACGCGAATACCGTTCAATTAAAGAGTTGAACATTTCGATCATTCGAGACTTATTTTTTTTCAGATTCTTCCGCTCATCGTAAACTTTGCGTCTGATGTTCGGGCGACGAAAAAAGGCACGAATTAATCCAATAAACTTATTTATTGCATTAATGTACGGGAGCAAATTCTCCTTTAGACTGGAAGATAGAGGTGTGCCATTACGTAGAAGATCTAATTCATCCTCTGACATCTGGCTTAGTGCATAATCAAATGCCTGAATATCAAGACCCTTTATAATGTCTGAAAGCGTAGAATAGTTTATAAGTTCTGCAATATCAGAAGGTAAATTACTCATTTGAGCAGGGTGTTTGACGGCAAAGCCATAGCGACCATTCGATAGTATTTTCGTTTCAGTTGTGACTTCAGGGAAGTTACGTTTTTTGAACTGTTTGACCAGTTTAGCTTTCCCTATAGCAGGAGCTAGGATGTTATCCTGTGAATTTACTAAAAAGGTTGTTTTATAACCATCGTTGACTGGAGTAATTTGCAGTTCGGTTTCAAATTGCTGGAGCCATTGGTCATGTGTTCCCATATGTCGACCAGCATTTACATTTATAATGCGCATATAAATTAAACTCGATTTAAAGTTAAAAGCGCAACTGTGATCAGTATTCTGGGTATAAGCATCCAATGGATACTGTTTAGCGCAGTATCCATGATGGGATGTAAGTTGGTTAAGTTAACTTAGGATGAGTTTTAGTCATATTTACTACACCAGTACGTCTATACACCAACAACCTATATGGTCATATGAGTATTGATGTATCTGAATACTTTAAAACTACTGATCATCTATAAATAGATAGAATATTCTTTGATTTATAGATATAGAGTAATAGTAAATATATAAGACCGTAATTCATTGAAAATTAAAATGATAGCCTAACCATACTTATAATTTCAGAATGCATTGCACAGCTGCATTATGTTTTGAATTTACAAGTACAGCGTTAGCTCTCAGTATTCCCTTGATTACGTGTTGAAATTTTACTTTCAATCCACGCTTCAACTTCAGAGAGTAGCCACCGTGAGGCATTGTTAAGCTTCAACGGGCGGGGAAAATTAGGGTCGTAGCGTTTAGACCGTCGGTTGAGTCGGTCATAAATGGATGACCGAGATAAACCGATCAGTTTAATCAGCTCATGTAGACGCAGCATTTGTACTGTATTTTGGAGAGTAGACATTTAGATTTCCTTCTATAGCGTTGGGTCAATCAGGAAGGTGTTGAACCAATGATTAGAAGGTACATAAATGTAATTGCATTTGGAGCAGGAAGTGCGTGGAGCCAATATATTTCTCAGTGTGAAATGATGAACTTAATCATTTAAAAGGTTTTTCAACGATTGATAGATTTCATGATTCTTTTTGAGCATCCTTTTAGTATCACCAATAAAATTTCTTTTAGGCTGAGTAGTTGGATGCTCCTGAGTCTGAAAACCTTTCTGCTTTTTAGCAGATTTATTCCGAGTGGCTTTTGTTTTAAGTTCAGTTAGGGTATCTGTGTCATGGATAGATGCAGTAGGAGTAAATAAGTACGGGTCATAAACAGGCTCACTGCTTATAGTTCCTGTTGACGAATTTGTCAGATTTCGCACAATGTGCTTTTGCAGTTGCATTTTAAAATTGAGCTGTTGGTGTTTTTTATCCTGTTTGTCTTCTAATATTTGTATTATTTGAGGTGTAAATTTAGTTTTAATCTTAGCAATAATCTTAACCTGTTGTTTTCTGTTTAATATTTTTGTCTGATATTTTTTAATGTAAGTTCGTAAAAGTTTGTCAATATTTCCTTGTTGTTTTATATATATATTTTCTTTTCGATCATACATTTGCATTAAAATCTCACGTACATATGCTGTCGCTTTTTTGTCCAGATACTCCATAAGCTGTTCAAACAGTATTATTTTTTTGGGTTTCAGGAACTGGATCTTTGAATTGTGTTGGCGTATAGCAAACTTATTTTTTAATGGACCAATGAATCGAAATGAAAGAAAAGACAATTCCTTGAGCGTATTCTGATCCTGTCTTGAAAAATTTAACGCATTCCAAAGTAACACATGATCATATTCGTATTTCTTGATAAATTCTTCAACAAAGTCGAGATAAGCTTTTTCTTTGATTTCATCAGGTTCTTGTGAAAGATAGCTGAGTTGAATTTTATCGATCGTGTTTTGAAAGCTTTCAGGTAATAAGTCGACTACGTAACAATCACGATGTTTTGAGTATTGCTGGAGTAAGCTTTTATAAATAATTTTTGCTTGCGTATGATTTTTAGTTTCGATGGAGGAACGATAGCTTTTTATGTCTGAAATGATTTCATGATAATGTTTAGGCAAATATTCAAAATCCAGTTTCTCAGCTATATCACCACCTTTTTTACAAAGCACTTTATCTTTACAAATCTCACAAGGAACTTCATCATTATCTTTTGGACAAGAAATAGGTTTTTTGACAGTATCCCTACATAACCTTTTTACTCGATCTTCATCTGATTCTTTAAACATACCTTGATCATGTAATATGTAGATTGCTGTTTTAAGAATTTTGTCATGAATAAGTTTGAAGAAATTTAAAGGTGTAGCAGCTTGAATTTGATAAAAAGATTGGCAAAGTAAACTTTTATCAAATATCGTATACTTGAGTTTGACTAAGTTTAGAGGATCTAGTTTTATTTGATTATGTATCTTTGAGCGGAATTCTAAACTAGAATAAATTTTTTCAAATATATACTGTTCCAAATCATTTACAATTTTGATTTGGTCATCAAAAGAGAGATTTTCAGAACGTTCTTCTACGGTGTCCATTATTTCCTTACACTCAATATTTTGATTGAACATTATTGTAAATTTTAGTCTTTATGCCCTGATCCAAAGTGTACATACTTATGCGTTATTTCAGTACGGAGTTTTGGGTAATTATTAACTATATCATCAATATACACGAATAAAATATTCTGTAAATATACAGGGGGAGTTGTAGTTGAACGGGCAATTTTATTGTGTGATTTTTCAATAAATACTAATAGTAATTTACAACAAAACTCAGCCCAGTCAGCCATTAATCCTTTACGTTTTTCTAGATAAGCCCCACGTAAATAAGCTGCTTCGACTTCATCAGGTAGCTTATGTGCCAGTACGTGCTCACAAACTTCTCTAGGGTAATCTGTTTTGTCTGCTGACCAGTCCCGGAAAGTAGAGCGGAAACCATGTGTCGTGATCACTCTGTTTTGTTTAGGATCAATATAGCCTAATTGATTTTCTTTAAACTTTTGTTCGTGCATCCGTTTAATTAATGTTGTTAAGGACATATCAGAAAGCATTTCACCAGTACGTGGGGCAGGGAAAATGAAATCTTGTGCTTGAGTATGATCTTGGATTGATTCAAGCAAATTAATTGCCTGTTGAGACAATGGTACACGATGTTCCTTTTCTGCTTTCATCCGCTCTTTGGGAATGATCCAAACCTTATTCTTAAAATCAATTTCCTGCCATTTAGCTCCGAAAATTTCACCAGAACGACAAGCAGTTAAAATTGCAAATTCCAGAGCTTTAGGCGAAATCCCTTTTTTCTGTCTTAGGTGCTGAATAAATTCAGAGACTTGTTCATAAGGCAGAGATGGGTGAGGGCGTGATTCCTGTTTCAAGTTACCCAGTATAGGCTCAAGATTACCTTTCCATTCGGCAGGGTTGTCACCCTCAAAATATCCCATAGCCTTAGCATAATCAAAAATAGTTTCTATCCGCCCACGAATACGTTTAGCTGTTTCGTTCTTTTCATTCCAGATAGGTCTAAGAACTTCGGCAATATCGACTTTAGTAATTGTACTAATACTAATATCACCTAGAGTTGGGTAGATATAGGTTTCTAATGTAGATGTCCACTGTCCAATATGCTTTTCATTTTTAAGTTCACGGGTTTTATTTGCTATAACAACTTTTGCACACTCAATGAATGTTTTGTCACGTAGTTTCTGGATATGTAGTTTTGTAAGTTGTTCCTGTTTATGTGCAATTGGATCAACGCCATTTCGAATTTGTATTCTTAATTCTGTTGCTTTAGCACGGGCTTCAGCTAAAGAAACTTCAGGGTAGGGACCAATACCAATATCACGGCGATGGGGTTTTAACTTTCCATTTTTATCCAGACGTTTACCTACTACCGCACGCAAAATCCAGACACGAGAATTGCCTTCTATATTCAAGCAAAGACCATCAACACCCCCTACAGAATGTCGCCCAGTCTTCTTAATTTTTGCTACACTGAGAGCAGATAGCTCTTTAGATTTCTTTGGCATGTTCTAACTTACCCCACAACCTACCCCTCATAAAATACTGGAAATGGTAGGATTAGGCAAGACGGCTTAGGATAATAAAAATAATAAATATTTGAAAAATATATGTTTATAATATTATCTTGGATTGCTTAGGACTACTGTTAGACGGACACCGCTTCCGCCAAAT
>NZ_JAKZGG010000028.1:0-23684 GCF_022549455.1 Acinetobacter sp. NIPH 1852
ATCTAAGCAAAAATACCGTGTTGGATATCGTTAAAAGAAGTCGGAGTGAAAATCCTTAGCGTGCTATATTTTCCGTTTCCTGAGACGACCCCTAATACGGCTGCGACTAGTGGCCAAGGCCCAAAGTTTGGCTGTAGATGACCCAGCACTCCTCCGAGTAATCCTGTCAATGTGAAGGTACGTAGGCCTGCTACTCGGCTGCCTTCTGGCAGTTCACGATCATTCCATCCTCGTTCTAAACCAATGAGCAGGCCGATGGCAAGTGCTGCAATCAGGCCTGATACATCTGGTGGAAGAAAAAGACTCTCTATCATAGCTTTTTATGTCGCAGGCGAAGGGCATTGGTGATCACTGAAGCGGAGCTAAAACTCATGGCCAAGGCCGCAATCATGGGTGACAACAACCAACCGGTAAATGGGTAGAGTACGCCAGCTGCTATTGGGATACCCAAGGCATTGTAAAGGAAAGCAAACATGAGGTTCTGTTTCATGTTGCCAACAGTAGCTTCCGAAAGTGAACGGGCAACCGCGATACCGCGTAAATCTCCCTTGACCAAGGTAACTTGAGCACTATTCATTGCGACATCAGTTCCGGTCCCCATAGCGATACCGACATCAGCCTTGGCTAGTGCTGGTGCATCATTGATTCCATCGCCGGCCATTGCCACGATGCGACCTTGCTTCTGCAATTTGCTGACAAGTTCGAGTTTATCTGCGGGTTTAACTTCACCATGTACCTCATCAATACCCAGACGTGATGCGACTGAACGGGCAGTGGTGAGACCATCTCCTGTTGCCATTACGATACGTAGTCCAGCTTCCTTCAGGGTGGCAAGTGCTTCAGGGGTACTTTTTTTGATGGGATCGGATACTGCAAGCAGGCCGGCCAATTCACCATTGATGGCTAGATGCATCACACTTGCACCTTCTGAACGCAGCTCTTCGGCTTGCGGAATCAGAGATTGTACCGAGATACCTAATTGCTCCATCAGTGCTGTGTTGCCCAAAGCTAACTGACGATCGCCCACTTGACCTCGAACACCAATCCCTGAGCCTGATTCAAAATTATCTGGTGTTTCAAGAGACAGGCCACGTTCGTGTGCTGCATTTACAATCGCTTCGGCTAGCGGGTGTTCACTGCCTTGATCAAGACTGGCGGCTAAACGTAATACTTCAGATTCATCGAAACCTGATGCGGCAACCACACGATCGAATACAGGGCGTCCTTCGGTCAACGTACCTGTTTTATCGATGATTAGTGTGTCAATCTTGCGCAGATTCTCAATGGCTGCTGCATCGCGGAACAACACACCATGAGTAGCACCTTGACCCGTTGCAACCATGATAGACATTGGAGTTGCCAAGCCTAGTGCACAAGGACAGGCAATAATGAGTACTGCCACAGCATTGATTAATGCATAAACCCAGCTCGACTCTTCTGGGCCGAACAGTCCCCATCCAAAGAAGGTAAGCAAGGCAATGGCTACTACAGCCATGACAAACCAACCTGCAACCTGATCAGCCATGCGTTGCATTGGGGCTCTTGAGCGTTGAGCTTGCGCCACCATCTGTACGATCTGAGACAACATGGTACTTGAACCAATTTTCTCTGAACGCATGATTAGGGAACCATTGGTATTCAGGGTAGCACCAATGACTTTATCACCGATGCGTTTAGTGATCGGTAAAGGTTCACCTGTCAGCATAGATTCATCCAATGAACTGCTTCCATCGGTGACTACACCATCCACAGGAACTTTTTCACCTGGGCGGATGCGGAGTAAATCTCCTACATGGACATGAGTCAGAGGAACATCTTCCTCAGTTCCATCGGGCAGGATTCGGCGAGCTGTTTTAGGAGCAAGTCCGAGGAGTGACTTAATTGCAGCAGAAGTTTGCGAACGTGCTTTTAATTCCAGTATTTGCCCCAGTAGGGTCAAAGAAATGATGACCGCTGAAGCTTCAAAGTAAACAGCGACACGACCCATGGAGATAAATGAGTCTGGAAAGATTTGTGGTGCAATGGTCGCAACCACACTGTAAATAAAAGCAGCCCCTGTACCTAGACCGATCAGGGTCCACATGTTTGGGCCGCGATTCACAACCGATTGCCAACCACGGGAAAAAAATGGCCAACCTGCCCACAGTACAATCGGGAGTGACAACACTAATTCAATCCAGCTCTGAACTGCCATGTCAAACAGGTTCAGTTGATGGCCAAACATTGCCAAAAAAGTCACGACTATGGTGAGTGGCAGTGTCCACAAGAAGCGTCGACGGAAATCACGTAACTCAGGATTCTCATCTTCCTCTAACTCGGGAATGAGTGGTTCCAGTGTCATTCCGCATTTAGGACAGTTTCCAGGATGATCCTGTCTAATTTCTGGATGCATTGGGCAAGTATAGATGGTCGTGCCTGTTGTGCTTGCATCATTAACGGATTGAGTAGTCTGATGATGCTGTGTATGTGCATCGGCAGTCGTCGTTGCGGGTTTAGCGATATATTGCACCGGGCTGCTATGAAACTTTGATTGACATTTATCACTGCAAAAAAAGTAAGTTTTCCCCTTAAATTCCTCATGGTATTTCGATTCTTCAGTGACGGTCATACCACAGACTGGGTCTTTCAGTACGTCTGTTGTAGCCTGTGCCATATGGTCCTGGTTATGATTTTTTTGATCTGACATAAATAATTCTCTTATGGAAAAGTGGTTTTATGGCCGAATTTTGGAATAAATCTCGGAGTCTGTTGAGCATAGCTGTCATAGACAGCGCCAAACTGTTTACTCATTTCAGCCTCTTCCTTAATTGCCAAGCGGCTGTACATTAAGAGTAAGATTGGAAACATAATCAGTGTCAGTAAAGTTGGCCATTGCAATAAAAACCCCAGCAAGATCAAGATAAAAGCCACGTATTGGGGGTGACGTATGCGCGCATAGGGTCCGGTTACTGCCAATTGGTGATGACGTTATGCGTGGTACAACACGTTCCATGCTGATGACAGTAAATAGAAACCATAGCCCAAAAAAATATAACTCGCGATGTGCAGAATGCCAAAATGTGGATCACCCTTTTCACCCAGTAGCGTTGACCATAAGTGACCTGAGTTATGCGACAGCAAATCAAGTTCAGGAAAGCGAGTTTGTAGCCAGCCTGACAACAGGTAAATGGTTAAAGGGAAACCATACATCTCGACAAACAATGCAATGATGAAAGCAGAGAAAGCGCTAAAAGTACGCCAGTCTCGTGCTGTGGCGGGTTTAAAAAAACTGAAGGCAAACATAATGAAAATTGCCGAATTTATGATGACGAGCCACCACAGACCATAGGCCGATTCCGCATGATTCATGAGGGGTCTCCTGGTTCGCGTGATTTTTTATTATCTGATGTGTCTGGATTTTTCTGTTGATGATGGTGATGTCCATGACCACCATGCATAAAAATATGCATGAGTGGGCATGCTAAAAGGAGTAAAAAGGGTAAAACACCAACGACATGGGCCAAATGCTCGGTTAAGAGAAAATAGGCTGCCACACCACCAATCACGAATAGGCCGATGGCATAACGTGTAGACCAAAAGTTAGGTACTGAATTATGTTCTTGAGGTTGATGGTTCATGGTGCTTCCCTCTCTAATTCATGGGTAATTATTTAGTTGTGGAGGGAGGCATACAGTCCATCATCATCTGCATCATGGATTGCATCATGTCCATACGTTTTTCCATCATTTGCTGACGGTCAGCCATATTTGCATTCATGCTTTGGCCGCTCATCTGTTTCATCATGCTCATACCTCCTTGCATGAGTTTCATGTGCTCAGCCATAAGTTTTTGACGTTCTTGAGGGTTTTTTGCAGCCACCATCTTTGCATGCATGGCTTGCATTGCTTTCATGTGCTGGTCCATTGCAGCCATTTTGTCTGGATTCATCTTGCCAGTAGTTGTCTTGTTAACAGTGACTGTAGATGAAAGGGTATTTTCTGGGTGATGCGTTTTATGCTCTTCGGGATTTTGAGCTAATGCACCTAAAGAGGCAACGGTTATACAAAGTGTGAGTAAAGTTTGGCGGATATAAGTCATGATATTTTCCTTCCATCAATTGATCAGCCGATACAACCTTTAAATGAATGAAGCAAACAAATAGAGAGAGGTATTTTTCATTTATTTGCTCCACTCATTCTTTTGATGAAGTTGATCGCTGGTTATGCCACCGGTGTTTTACTTAGGTGGTAGCTGGTTATAGTCAATTTTTTTATTTCTATTGAATAATTTTATCACTTGAGTCTATTGATTTTTAAAAATGACAAAAATGTAATTTTGAAGTCATCACTCTGTCTCTGTCTCTCACTAATAATTGAAATATAAGAGGAGATGATGTGGTCTCATTAAATACAGATTTTATAAATTCATCTCTAATGAACTAACGAATCAAGAGGAAACGTAAATGAAATTATTTCAAAATAAAATGACTGCTCTACGTCATGTTTTAGTAGCTGCAACGATGATTGTGGCTACTACAACTACGTTCGCTCATGTGAGTTTAGTGAGTGCGATTCCTGCGGAAAATGCATCTGTCCTTAGTCAACCAAAGAACTTGACCCTTAACTTTGGTGCAGAGGTTATGTTGATGAATATTAAGTTACTGGATGCTCAGCGAAGAGATGTTCCTTTAAAATATGAAGTTACTCATGACTTAAAGAAATCCTTTGATGTCGCTCTTCCGAAACTGAAAAAAGGTAAATATACCGTTGTCTGGACAACAATGGGGAAAGATGGCCACAACATGAATGGTGAATATAGTTTCACTATCAAATCAACTAAATAAGAATTGATTACCTTTCAACATGTCAGTGAGGTGCTGGCATGTTGTTCTAGAATGGACAAAAATAATGATTTCTGAATATTGGATGTGGGCCACTTGGTTAACTAAGGTTATTTTATATTTAAGTTTAGCTTTTGTCGTTGGTGGAGCCTTTTGCTATTTTTTACTTAGACAATATCTTGAACTAAAAGAATCGATTCTTAAATATATTACAATTGGCGCTGGATTAGGCCTAATTTCCAGTACCTTGGGCTTTTTTATTCTGATTGGTAGTTTTGCCAATACTGGTATTACAGGGATGGTGGACCCCACGTATATTAATATATTGGTTAATACTCCGACGGGGTATATATACGTTCTTCGTTCTATTAGTTTTGCTCTTTTACTTCTTCTCATGGTGGTTAAAGTTAACAGGAACAAAGGTCAGTTTTCTATAATTGAAAGTTCAATATTTTGTATTTTACTTATCCCGATTATTTTTAGTTTTTCCCAGCTCGGACATGTCGCTAATTTAACCTTACTTGCTCAAATTTTATTATCAATCCATATTCTAGTTATGTCGTTATGGATGGGGTCTTTATATCCGTTATGGAAAACCAGCCGGGAAATAAGTGGTTTACCTTTAAAAGATCGCATGCATGTATTTGGACGTATTGCTGCTTTCATTGTTGGGATATTAATCGCCTGTGGCGCTAGTGTAGCTCTTCTTTTAATTAAAGATTTTAATACCTTAATCAATACTGCATATGGCTATGGTTTCATGGTTAAAATGTTTTTTGTTATAGGTATTCTACTTTTAGCTGCCTTCAACAAATGGTATTTCACCCCGCATCTTCAACATCCTAAATTTGCTAAACACCTTAGTCATGCCATTTTATTTGAGATGTTATTAGGTCTATCAATTCTATTAACAACAGGCTATATAACCACTGTCGTGGGTATTGAATAAGAGAATTTCAAAATAAGGTTATTGAGGAAATTTAACATTAGTACTTTTATCTTTTGTAGCTGAGCAATAAAGTTTCTACTGGACTGCCAGCTTACGACAATCAGAACAGTAAAATCGCATCATAAGGCATTTATATATTAAAGGGGCTTTGTTGCACAAAGCTATTCTTGAGGGCTTCTTTAGCAATATAATTTCCAGATGAAGAAGCCTGCACCTAAAACTTACCGTACAACCAATTGGTCCTCGTATAACCAAGCTTTAATCAAGCGAGGAAATATTTCAATCTGGTTTGATCCTAAGACCCAATGGTATGCACAACCACAAGGCAAGCACGGACGAAATCAAACTTATTCCGATACAGCGATTCAATGCTGTTTAATGATCAAATCTCTATTCCGTCTTTCTTTACGTATGGTCACTGGCTTTGCTCAAAGCCTGATTAAACTCTGTGGCTTGAATTGGACAGCACCAGATTACTCCACCCTCTGTAGACGACAAAAGCATATTGATATTGCGATAAGCTATCAGAAAAGTCGTGATGGGTTACACCTACTCGTCGACTCTACGGGTTTAAAATTTTTAGGTGAAGGTGAATGGAAGCGTAAGAAACATCAGCCTGAATACCGTCGGCAATGGCGTAAACTGCATATTGGTATAGATGCTGAAACACTGCAAATACGTGCCGTTCAGCTTACGACAAATAATGTCAGTGATTCACAAGTACTAGGTGATTTACTGGATCAAATCCCACCAAATGAGCGAATAGATTCTGTCTATACCGATGGGGCGTACGACACGAAGTGCTGCAGACAAGTGATTTCAGATCGTCAAGCACATGCAGTAATTCCACCCAGGAAGAATGCCAAGCCCTGGAAAGATTCTAAAATCAGTTCAATAGAACGAAATGAGTTACTTCAAACGGTTAAGCATTTAGGCAGAACCCTATGGAAAAAATGGTCGGGCTATCACCGTCGCAGTTTGGTGGAAACCAAGATGCATTGCATCAAATTATTAGGAGATAAGCTGATGGCAAGACATTTTCAAAGTCAGGTCAATGAAGTTCATGCGCGTGTGGCAGTTCTGAATAGATTTACGGAATTAGGTAGACCTCACACCCAAGTTGTCACTTAAATTTGAATGGATTGGGGAAAACTCAGCTTTTGAATGTTTATGCAACAAAGCCTATTAAAGGTAGTCACCGGTTTTTAGCTTCAATCCATAAGAGTCTCATCTATTCAGTTCACTACTATTGATTGAAATAACTATCTTATAAATTTCAAAGTGATCGTAGATGACAAAAATGTCATTTTTAAGTCACGTTAATGTTGGTTAAGTACTTTTACTGTAGTCATTAGAACGCTATGCTTTAGAATACTCTGATGAAAACTATGGATGTAAACAGACCAAGTTACAGCAAGTAACTGATTCAGAGAAAGGCTGGTTGTATGGTGAAAGTTTAGAGTTACTGTTCTAATGGTTTAAACAAATGTTTTGTTAAAAAGGAGCAACATATGAAATTTCACATCGCTAATATGACTTGTGGTGGTTGTGCACGAGGCATTACTACTGCAATTAAAGAGCTCGACTCGAATGCATCACTCGATATTGATTTACAAAACCGTATCGTTGAAATCAACACAACGGTTAGTCAGGATAAAGTCATTGCCACTCTCGGTGATCGTGGATTTACAGCTGAGCCTGCTTAATCTCTGTTAGAGTAAAGTGGTAATCCCTTATCACTTTACTTACTCTTGTTTTTCTCATCGTACAGATAAAATCTGTACTTGCTTGCAATAAAAGTGCTGCCTGAATTCCCAATTATCTTGGTTCGAGCTGATCTTCGCATATAGAACTCAGCATATCTAAATGATAGAGATCGTATATGAGTACCGAAATGACTGATACGCCACACTACAGTGAAACATTAGAGATTGAGGGGATGACATGTGCTTCTTGTGTAGGCCGTGTGGAAAAAGCTTTAAAATCTGTTGAGGGTGTTGAATCGGCTCATGTAAATCTGGCTACCGAAAAAGCAGTCATTTATGCGCATCAACCACTTGATCGCGCTACTTTAATTAAAGCCGTAGAAAAAGCAGGCTACGAAGTGGAAGTATTGCAACCGATAGAGCTTACGATAGAGGGTATGTCATGTGCTTCTTGTGTAGGTCGAGTAGAAAAGGCTTTAAAATCTGTTGAAGGAGTTGAGTCGGCTCATGTAAATCTGGCTACTGAAAAAGCGACTATTCAGGCAAGCTCATCTGTCACTCGTGACTCGTTAATTCAGGCTGTCACCAAAGCAGGGTTTGAAGCAAAGTCAGTTCATCAAACTACGGAAAGCTTTCAAGATAAAAAGAATATTGAATTAGAAAAACTTAAAAAAGATTTAATTTTGTCAGTCTTATTGACTCTACCCGTTTTTATTTTAGAAATGGGATCACACCTGATTCCCGCCTTTCATACGTTTATGATGGATAACATTGGCCAACAAAATAGCTGGTTAATGCAATTTTTCTTGACCACAGTAGCATTAATTTTTCCAGGCCGACGCTTCTTCAAAAAGGGCATCCCAAGTTTATTCCGCTTAGCACCAGACATGAATTCCTTGGTGGCTGTAGGAACATTGGCTGCTTATCTTTATTCAGTGGTTGCTACTTTCTTTCCAAGTGTCCTGCCACAAGGCACGGTCAATGTTTATTATGAAGCTGCAGCGGTTATTATCACTTTAATTCTATTAGGTAGATTTTTTGAAGCCAAGGCAAAAGGCCGAACGTCTTTAGCAATTCAACATCTAGTTGGAATGCAGCCTAAAGTTGCCAGAATACAGCTCAATAATCAGGTGATAGAAGTTCCGATTGCCGAAGTTCAAACAGGAACGATTGTAGAGATTAGACCAGGCGAGCGTATCCCTGTCGATGGTGAAGTTATTCACGGCCAAAGTTTTATTGATGAATCCATGATTACTGGCGAGCCTATGCCCGTTGAAAAAACGATAGGCTCTACTGTGGTAGGAGGAACAATTAACCAAAGTGGCAGCTTAAATATCAAAGCCACCTCTGTTGGTAGTTCATCAGTGCTTTCTCAAATCATCCGAATGGTTGAACAGGCACAGGGTTCCAAGCTGCCTATTCAGGCATTGGTTGATAAAATTACCATGTGGTTTGTACCTGTAGTAATGGGTCTCTCTCTTTTAACTTTTATTACTTGGTTTATCTTCGGCCCTGAGCCAGCCCTAACGTTTAGCTTAGTTAATGCAGTTGCGGTACTCATTATTGCATGTCCTTGTGCAATGGGACTTGCAACGCCTACATCAATCATGGTGGGAACTGGGCGTGGTGCTGAAATGGGTGTTTTATTCCGTAAAGGGGAAGCTTTGCAGCTGCTCAAAGAAACTAAAGTGGTTGCTGTTGATAAAACAGGGACCCTGACTGAAGGGAAACCAATTTTAACCGATCTGCATGTCTTAGAAGGGTTTGAATACAATGCCGTACTTTCACTTATGGCAGCCGTTGAATCAAAGTCTGAGCATCCTATTGCTCGAGCAATTGTACAAGCCGCTATAGATAAGGAATTAATCCTGTCTCCTGTTGCTGATTTCAAGTCAGTCACGGGCTATGGAATAGAAGCAACGGTGTCTGAACATTTGGTTCATATTGGTGCAGATCGATATATGGAAAAACTAGGTTTGAATCCTAATGTTTTTTCTCAATTTTCGGATCGTTTGGGAGAAGAAGGAAAAACCCCTCTCTATGTTGCGATTGACCAGAAACTTGCTGCCATTATTGCTGTAGCAGATCCAATTAAAGAATCAACATTTGCTGCAATTGAAGCGTTACATCAGTTAGGTTTAAAGGTTGCCATGATTACAGGTGATAACCGTCATACAGCTCAAGCGATTGCAAAAAAACTAGGTATTGATGAGGTTATTGCAGAAGTCTTACCAGAAGGTAAAATAGAGGCCGTTAAAAAATTAAAAAATCAATATGGTAAACTCGCATATGTTGGAGATGGCATTAATGATGCCCCTGCACTTGCAGAAGCAGATATTGGTTTAGCAATAGGTACAGGTACAGACGTAGCTATTGAAGCTGCTGATGTGGTTTTGATGTCTGGCAACCTGAAAGGAGTGCCAAATGCTATCGCTTTAAGCAAAGCGACTATAACCAATATTCGTGAAAATTTATTTTGGGCATTTGTTTACAATGCAGCTCTGATTCCTATTGCAGCAGGTGTACTTTATCCGCAATTTGGACTGCTACTTTCTCCTGTATTTGCTGCTGGTGCAATGGCTCTCTCGTCAATATTTGTACTAGGAAATGCTTTACGATTAAAACGTTTTAAAGCCCCCCTTGCAATTATTTAACCATTTTTTATATACATTTAAAGTTTTGTTGGCTTTACTTTATATATTTGGAAATAGTCTAAGCCATGTTGGCTTTTATTAAATATCATACAGTTGATATTCTAATTATTTGAGAGGGATTAAGATGAAAAGAATTTTATTAATATGCTTTATAGGCATGTCATTTACCTATGCGAATGCTCATTCTGGGGGAACGAACTCACAGGGTTGTCATACCAACAGTAAAACTGGTGATTACCACTGTCATTAATAGGTGCGCACACAGTTTTTTTATTTAAAAGACTGTGCTTTAAAGTTATAAGTAGCGTTTAACTAAAGCTAAAAATTCATTCAGTTCTTTTTCCTTTATTTCCTCAGTATCACCGAGTACATGTTCTCTAAGATGAAGTTCTATTAACTCATTCATTAAGCCATTTATCGCACCTTTAATTGCTGCAACTTGCTGTAATACCTCAATACAAGAATTTTCAGAATTTAAAATATTCTGTTCAAGGGCATTAGTTTGACCTTGAATTCGTCTAATCCGATTTAAAATTTTTTTGTTCTGATTTAAGTGAGACATACTATTCAACCTCAAGAACATATACTATGGGGGAGTATTAATTGTGGTGCAATAAAATGTAATATCTAAATAATGTTAAAAGTGACCATTCGCATCAATTTGACGAAGGAAATCCTTTAGCACAAAAGAAAATTTTAATCGCAACCATCCTCACTGGTGTAATGATGGTGTTTGAAATTTTTGGAGGATGTTTCTTTAATTCCATGGCTTTATTGGCTGATGGATGGCATATGAGTTCTCATATGTTGGCATTGGGCTTAGCTTATTTTGCCTATAAAATGGCTCGAAAATATGCTCGTGATCAGAGATTCTGTTTCGGTACATGGAAGATAGAAATCTTAGCTGGATATTCGAGTGCCATTTTATTGATGGTTGTTGCTGTATTCATGGGTGTTCAATCGATAGAACGTTTATTCAATCCTGTGAATATTCACTACAACGAGGCAATTTCAATTGCGATTGTTGGCTTGATCGTTAATTTTATTTGTGCCTGGTTACTACGTGAAAATGGTCACCACCACCATCATCACTCTCATGATGACCATGACTTAAACCAGAAAGCCGCTTTTCTTCATGTAGTAGCAGATGCAGTAACTTCTGTATTAGCGATTATTGCACTTTTCGCAGGGAAGTATTTTGGATGGGATTTTTTAGATGCAATTCTAGGGATCGTAGGTGCAGTGCTTGTAGCACAATGGTCTTGGGGATTGATTAGAGAAACAGGTAAAACATTGCTTGATGCAGAGATGGAACATCCTGTAGTAAAGGAGATTCAGGAAGTTGTAGAGGAATTAGATAACCAAATTACGATTACTGATCTGCATGTCTGGAAAGTAGGTAGAAGTAAATTTTCATGTATTTTATCCCTAAATACAGTTAATGACTCCTTAACAGCAGAGGTAGTTCGTAAAGCTTTGTCAATTCATGAAGAGATTGTTCATATTTCTGTTGAAATTAACAAGAATTTCCATGTTGTTTAAATTAATATTTATTCCTTTTAAACTTTATCAGTCTATTTATGTAAATCTTAGATTAGAATTTGTTTGTTGTAGAGCGTCGGGGCGCCTCGGCAATTCTGCGTGTTGAAATAGAAAGGAAAATTCATTACTTTAAAGCGCAAAGCGTGTTGCAGATGCAGCTCTTATTCCGAGGAATTTTACACTGGTATCGCCCGCCGATAGAAACACCAGATCCGGCAGTCAGGACGTAAATAACCATTCCTCCAGTTTAAATAAAAAAACCTGCAGATTCGATGCAGGTTTTTTTTAGAGATAATCAATCGCGTCTTATTTGGCTTTACGCTCTTTCTCGATCAGGTAATTCACCACCTGAATGACTTTGGCATCATTACCCTGCACAATATATTTACCATTCACGGTCACTGCCGGAACACCACTTAACTGATACTGAGCAGCCAGATTTTTGGCTTGGGCAATTTTCGAAGTGATCGGGAAAGATTTATAAGTGCTGTTAAATTTCGCTTCAGGAATACCATAGCGGGTATAGAACTTGGCCAATTGCGCCTGTTCTAAAATTGGACGTTGCTTATCATGAATATCATGGAATAATTGTAAATGTGCTTTTTGACGCACACCCAATGCTTCAGACACATAATAAGCACGCGCTGCCTGCTCCCAGAGTGGATTCATTGCAGCCGGCGTACGTACAAAACGTACATCTTTTGGTAATTTTTTCAACCAGCCCTGCATATGTGGTTCAAGCGCGAAACAGTGACCACAGCCGTACCAGAAGAATTCACGTACCTCAATTCTGCCCGGTTTTTCGACTTTGACTGGTTTTGCAACCACCTGATAGTCCTGACCTGCCACAAAATTGGCCATAGCATTGCCTGAAAAGGCCAAAACAGATGCGGCAACAGCTCCTAAAAGGAATTTTTTCATTGGGATTATCGTCCTCTAAATCATTATGCTTAGTGTATGGGTTCACTATAAATCAATTATGCCGGTTCCGTTTTCATGCTGCGAACTTTTGTGCTATCAGAACCGCTACATTAAAGTATACGACTGATTTTAAGTCAGTTAATATGGCCATTCGACCGCTATGTGTTTTTAGATAATCACAAAAGTTAAACTTTGAGTAATAAAAACGGTTATAATTTCTACGATTAAAACGTAGTGGTCAAACCTACAGTAAATATTAGCTTCTTACTATTCTCTTCAGTAACAGCCGCGTGGCTCTGAGAATGATCTTCTGACATACAATAGTTTCCTTATTCTATTTACGATTAGCTGAGAGACTTGAGTAAGCCTCAATATTTCTGCTAAAAATTGCTTACTATAATTGGTCAAGAAGCTTTCTTTTCATTTATCCACCGGGACAATATTGGTAATAAAACCAACATAAGAAGGGTTGATGAGATAATTCCTCCAATAACCACATTTGCTAGTGGGCACTTTACTTTTTTCTCCAATTCCAATGCCTCCCTAACTAATTAGAGAGTTTTAAGCATTATTACATGAATCTTTCCAGTACTATTGTTGCAAATATACTAAGTTGCATATTTATTCCTGCCTATGTATAGGAGCATATGTAACCCTAAAGTTTAAAATAGTCTTTTCGGATTATTTAAAAATTTGAAAATGGTAAAGAATAAATTAAAAACAATAAATATATTTATCATTCGATTTAAAAAAATTAATTAATCTTAGTTACACCATACTAAAAATAACTAATTTTTAGTTTTCCTAGTTATATGTGCTTCATTATAATTTTGAATTAATTCTCTTCACACCCTTTGCTTTTTTCATTGTTAATTATTTCTAAATTTTTCTCTAAGAAACGAAGTCCCCCATCAGCAAAACTACTGGTTGAAAAAACTATAGTAAAAATAACTAAAACAATCTTCATATATATATTATTGAATCTAATCATATCTTGGACCAAAAAATAATTTCTTCATATACTAATTCCTAGATATATACACCTAAATGACAACCAAATTACAAATTTGTAATTTTGTTAAGGTTTGTCCTAAAAAAAATAAATTAATACTATTTTAACAAAGATAAGTCGTTGCTGAAAAATTTGAATTGTAAGGGATTTAATTAGGCACTGTTGCAAATAGAGATTTGAGTCGATGATGTTCCCTTTAAAAAGTACTTAGAGACCGAAAACCCTGTTGATTAGACACACTTCACCCTGAGGCTGACCATAATAAAATGACGATGCTTGTCCTTTACGTAGTGCACGCATGACTTCAATACCTTTAATTGTGGCATAAGCCGTCTTCATAGATTTGAATCCTAATGTGGCCCTGATGATCCGCTTTAGCTTGCCATGATCACATTCAATCACGTTATTTTTATACTTAATCTGCCTGTGCTCAAGGTCTGGTGGACATTTACCTTCCCGTTTTAACCGTGATAAAGCACGTCCATATGTGGGTGCTTTATCCGTGTTGATCACTTGTGGAATTTGCCACTTCTTCACATTATTTAAAATTTTTCCAAGAAAACAATATGCTGATTTGGTATTACGTCTAGAAGAAAGATAAAAATCAATGGTATCGCCACGTTGATCGACTGCACGATACAGATAAGACCATCGTCCATTCACTTTTACATAGGTTTCATCAATATGCCACGAGCTCAGATCTGTAGGATTACGCCAATACCAGCGTAAACGTTTTTCTATTTCAGGAGCATAACGTTGAACCCAACGGTAAATATTCGTGTGATCAACATTCACACCCCGTTCGGCCAGCATTTCCTGCAGTTCACGATAGCTAATGCCATATTTACAATACCAGCGCACAGCCCAAAGAATGATTTCGCCCTGAAAATGCCGACCATGGAAAGGATTCATATGCTGCACCTTTAGCTAAAACAGTCTTCAGCTTACCATTCGTGGTTATTTGCAACAGTGCCCTTACTTCAAAGCCAAAATTTTTCGGGCACCATTAAGTACGAATAAAGAAACCAGTATGCCAATGATTAAGTCTGGATAAGCTGATCCCGTCCACGCCACGAGTACACCGGCAAATATAACGCCCATATTTACGACAACGTCATTCGCCGAGAAAATCCAACTGGCTTTCATATGTGCGCCATCTTCTCGATGACCAGAAATAAGATATAAGCATGTCACGTTAGCTATAAGTGCGAGCAGGCCAATAACAATCATGAGCGTTGATTCTGGCTCGCTTCCAAACATGAATCGTCTAATGACATCAACAATCACGATAACAGCAAGTAATAACTGAATCCAACCTGCGAAATGGGCTGCTTTTATTTGATATTTCGCAGCTTTTCCGACGGCATATAGCGCAATACCATAAACGGCTGCATCGGCAAACATATCTAGAGAATCAGCAATCAATCCTGTAGACGCAGCAATAATACCGCTGATGAATTCTATAAAGAAAAGTAGAGCATTAATACCTAATAACAGTTTAAGTACTTTAGCTTGTCTCACAGGATCAGGTTCATTAGGTATATCGCCTGAAGAAAGCTGTATTTCATCAAGTTTCGCCCCAAAACCCAGTCCTTCGAGTTTAGCCGTAATTTGCTGAATCCCTTCATTATGGAAGACTTTCAGTTTTCGATTGGGAAGATCAAAAGTAAGACCTTTAACTGCTTCAATATCTGCAAGAGCCATACGGACCATTTGCTCTTCAGCAGAGCAATCCATTTTAGGAATGGTGTAGGTACTTGTTTGCTTAGCCTGTTGATTGCTTATATAAGTTTCAGTCTTCACAAGCTTTGCACCAAAACCCAAAGCTTCAAGTTTGGTGGTTATATTTTCATCTTTTTGATTATGTAGAACCTTTAAAGAACGGTTAGGTAAATCAAAGATGAGTTTTTGAACACCATCAATTGAAGATAGCGCCATACGAACCATCTGTTCTTCCGCAGAACAATCCATTTTGGGAACTAAGTATTCACTCATGTAGTGCGAATCTTTTAAAACGTCTTCAGTGCTTAAATTTTCTTTGGGATCAGAACCACAACAGGATTGAGCGGTATCTTCACAACTGTTTGAAGTGTTACAGCAAGGAGATGAAGATTTTTTTTCTTCCTCTTCACCACAACAGCTAAGCGTATTATCACAATTCTTTGAATTGTTTGCTTCTGCAATTGATGGATGATTTTCTTGTTGAGATTTCTTATCTTCGCATGGTGTTTCTTTACTACATCCACAACCACTCATAATTATACCCATTAAAAAAATTATAAACTTTGAATATTAGAATCCCTATAGTTACTATAGAGTCAAGAATCTTTGGAAATACTAACTCAATGCATTTAAAAATTGGTGAACTCTCTAAAAAAACCTCATGTTCAGTATTAACAATTAGGTTTTATGAAAAGGAAGGTTTAATTCCGGAACCGGAAAGAACGGAAGGAAATTACCGCCTTTACGATGTAGGCTATGTTGAGCGAATTAAATTTATTTTGAATTGCCGAACTTTAAATATGAGTTTGAATGAAATTCGTCAATTACTTACCTATAAAGACAAACCTGAGAAAAATTGTTCAGATGTGAATGAATTAATTGACTTACATGTCAGTGCTATCAGAGAAAATATAATCAAGCAACAAAAGCTTATTGAACAACTATCTGATTTAAGAGGTACTTGTGATGGTTTATGTACAATTGACCAATGTGGAGTTTTAAAAAATCTAGCTTGATTATCTAGACCTATGCTTTTTTCAAAAAATCGGCACTGTTGCAAATAACCACGAATGGTAAGCTGAAGACTGTTTTAGCTAAAGGTGCAGCATATGAATCCTTTCCATGGTCGGCATTTTCAGGGCGAAATCATTCTTTGGGCTGTGCGCTGGTATTGTAAATATGGCATTAGCTATCGTGAACTGCAGGAAATGCTGGCCGAACGGGGTGTGAATGTTGATCACACGAATATTTACCGTTGGGTTCAACGTTATACGAATCTAAAAATGGGAGCCTATAGCTCCCATTTTTATTGTTAAACGTTGAATCCTATATGTTTTCCTGTTGGAAGCTCTACATCAATACGGAGCTTCCCACCCATTGCCTCAACATACTTTTTCATGGTTGAAATCTTAAGATCATTGCCACGATTTTCTATTGCTGAAAGCGATGGCTGTTTTATTCCCAAAGTTTCAGCAAGCTCTTTTTGAGAAATTTCGAGTTCTTCACGAATAAGATGAAGCTGATTTTCTAGCAGTAATTCATCAGCCATTTTTTGAATACGGGCTTGGCTCTCTGGAGAGCGGCTAGCTAACAATTCTTGCAGAGTCTTAGCCATTAGATTTATCTCCTAGGGTAGTGAGATGAAGTTGGTATTGTTCATCTGCAATATCCAGCATGTCTTTATAAAAACGCTTTTTACCGCCTTTATCAGCAATACATAGAACAATAGCCTGTCGTAAGGGATCAAATGCGAAGAAAGCTCTTAAGGGTCTACCGCGATGTTGAACACGCAGTTCTTTCATATTGGTAAATTTAGACTCATACACAGTATCTACTAAAGGACGGCCTAAACTCGGTCCCTGCTGCTGTAGAACAACCAGGGCAGCTAGGACCTTCTCTTGTGTAGGTTCATCTTGCTGTTCAAGCCACTGGATTAAATAGATCTGTCGTAATGACTGTCCACATACCACAACCAAAATATAGATTATAGTCTATATTTTAGGGGCATTATGTTTGTTTTGCAAATGAGAAAGGATAGGCAATAAAAAACCCCGGCATCCTGCCGGGGTTTTTCATCGTTGCTGATTGTGCTGTTGTACCCTCTGGTCCATGTGCAATAACTTATAATTTTTGTTTTATGTTATGGAACATCCTGTTCCTGATGACTTGATCATAGGAAAATTCCACTGTTCCAGGTAGTAGCAAAGGGCCGAGATTGATGTGCGCCAAAGCGTACAAAATAGCCTAAATTTTATCCACAGCAATTGGGGATAGTTTCTCAACCTGGATCCGCATAAAATGGGCACTGATTGTTAAATTGATCATTTATTGATCAATTTTCCTGGCAAAATGTTACAGATTCGCTTAAAAACTCACCAACTTATTACAAAAGCGACTTTTTGCTGATTTATTGGTCATGACTAAATTTTTAAGTTATTGATATTTATATTAATATACAAGTGCACTTCGTATAATGCCCCTTATGTTAAATGGGGCGGATTATTCTCATTAATGATCCCAAAAGCTTTTCTCCATGCCTGAGGGCTGGTGCCATATTTTTCACGGAAATTCTTTCTAAATGACACAGTATTATTAAAACCTGAAAGCTCGGTTATCTTTTCGATAGACAAGTTTGTCGCTTCTAAAAGTTCACAACTTAATCTGATTCTTTCAGTATTCAGCCAATCGACTAAGGTCATACCTGTCGCTTTCTTAAAGTGCCGTGTGAACGTCCTGCGTGTCATATGTGTCCGTTCAGCGAGGCTTTCAATATTATGTTGTAAGGCTAAATTCTTTCTTAAAAAATCAAGTAATAGGTTAATTTGTGCATCTTGGCTCGATTCTGCGACTGGCTGTTCAATAAACTGAGTTTGCCCACCTTCACGGTGAGGCGGGATCACCATTACTCTAGCAACTTTATTCGCAATTCGTGCATTATAGATTTCACGTACCAAGTACAAGCAGCAGTCTAACGCTGCGCCTGTTCCAGCAGAGGTTACGATCCTTTGGTCTTCTACATACAGGGCGTCATTATCAAGTTGAACCTGTGGAAATCGTTCACTAAAATCCTGTTCAGCCATCCAGTGCGTAGCTGCTTTTTTATGGTCAAGCAGCCCTGCATATGCCAATGCATAAGTTCCGTAGCATAACCCTACAATTCTAATTCCAGCTTGATATGCACAATTTAGGGCATCGATAAGTACTTTTTCAGGTTTGTGATTAAAATCATCCCATCCAGGAATAATAATAAGATCCAATTGTTTAATAAGTTCGATCCCCCCATCAGGGATAATCATCATAGACTGTTCTGTTTTTACGGGTTGGCCATCTATAGAAAAAATTCTCAGATCAAATAAGCGTTTATCTTCAATCTTGATATTGAAAATGATATGGGGGATAGAGAAGTGAAATGGATTTATATTGGGATATACGAACAATCCAATCACTGGTATAGCCATTCAATCTACCTCTCTAAAATAATAAATATAGCATGTTGTCCCAATAGTTTCGATGATTGTCCTTAAGGACAATTTTATTGCTTAATTTTTCCTATCATGATTCGAGTATGACTAAATGATTGGATCTGGAACATGAATAAAATTTTAAGTAGCTCTGTTATTGCACTCTCTCTGGCAATGGCTTCAGTCCATTTATATGCGAAGGATCAAGTGGTTCAGCGAGATACTTCTAAAGTTACGCATATACAAGAAATTCGCAATGCAACGATTAAAGTAACCTATGCTGATACGACTTTTTTAATTGACCCAATGTTTGCTAAAAAAGGGTTCTATGAAGGTTTCCCCGATACTCATCGTAGCTATTTACGGAACCCATTAGTCGATTTGCCTATCAAGCCCGAAACGATTTTAGAAGGTGTAGATGCGGTAATCGTGACCCATACCCATTTAGATCATTGGGATGATGCAGCACAAGCGACTATTCCGAAAAACATGCCCTTGTTTGTACAGAATAAAGAAGACCAGAAAGTCATTCAGTCACAAGGCTTCAAAGATGTCCGTGTATTAACGCAAGCGACCTTTGAAGGGATTAAGCTCACTAAAACTGGTGGTCAACACGGTACTGATGCCATGTACCGTATTCCTAAGCTTAAAGCTGGATTAGGCGAAGCAATGGGTGTGGTATTTGAAGCTGCTGGCCATGAAACTGTTTATGTGGCAGGAGATACCATCTGGCGTTCTGAAGTTGATCAAGCGATTCAAACATTTAAACCTGATGTGATTGTCTTGAATACAGGTAACGCCTTGGTTGATGGCTTTAAAGAATCTATTATTATGGGCAAAGAAGATACTTATCGTGCAACCCAAAAAGCACCTAATGCTAAAATTGTCGCGGTTCATATGGATGCCATTAACCACATGTCGGTAACACGTGCTCAACTTGCAGAATATGTAGAAGACAAAGGGATTCAAGATAAGGTTTTAATTCCTATCGATGGTGAAACGCTTTCTTTCTAAAGTAAATTAAAGAAGTGGAATGCTTCCACTTCTTTAAAATCCTAAGCAGAACAAAACCAATATTAGTTAAGTAAAGGAATAGATATGTCAAAATCAGCTTTATTAGTTATCGACTTACAAAATGAATATCTACCTACAGGTAAATTACCATTGGTAAATATTGAACAAGCTGCTGCTAATGCAGTGAAAGTAATTGCGAAGGCCCGTCAACTGGGTACTCAAGTGATTCATGTCCAACATATTGCTGATGCTGAATCTCCTATATTTGAACCTAGCTCAAATGGTATTGAATTTCAGGACACAGTTAAGCCGCAAGAAGATGAATCTGTGATCATTAAAAATCACATCAATGCGTTCTTAAATACGAATCTCAAAGAAATTTTAGATAGCAATCAAGTGACTGAGTTAGTCGTGATTGGTGCTATGAGCCATATGTGTGTTGATGCTGCTGTTCGTGCTGCTTCTGATTTTGGTTATAAGGTAAAAGTTATTCATGATGCTTGTGCAACACTAGACCTTGAATTTAATGGCGTTAAAGTACCTGCGGGCCATGTGCATGCAACATTAATGGCCGCTTTTGAATTTGCATATGCTCAAGTGATATCAACTGAAGATTATGTTAGCTAAAGACTAAGATTTCCTAAAATTAACATAATACACGTTATATGAAGTTGAAAAAGGGAGCTTTAAGCTCCCTTTTTTACTAGTTTTTTTTTAAATTGCTAAGCGTAAATTCAGCGCTTTTACCACTTTAATAACAGTATCAAAGCTTGGATTTACATCGCCAGAAAGTGCTTTATAAAGACTTTCTCGGCCTAAACCTGTGTCTCTTGATAATTGAGCCATTCCTTTAGCTTTAGCAATATTACCTAAAGCTTTTGCAATGAATGCCGCATCACCATTAGATTCATCTATACAGGCTTGTAGGTAAGCTTGCATATCTTCTTCTGTTTTAAGATGTTCAGCACTGTCCCATTTACGAAGTTTGATAGCCATTTACAGCTCCTCCTCTAAATCTTGTGCTAGTTGTAGGGCAAGTTTTATATCTTTACTTTGCGTAGACTTGTCTCCGCCTGCTAAAAGAATAACGACCCTTTGCCCTTGCTTACAGTAATAGATCCTGTAGCCAGGTCCAAAGAAGAAACGTAATTCAGAGACACCTTCACCTACTGGTTCAGTATCTCCAAAGTTTCCATCTTCAACCCGATCAATTCGGACTTGTATACGTCTTTTTGCCTGCTGGTCTTTTAACTTAGTAAACCAGTCATCAAAGACTTCAGTGGTATATATTGAGTACATAAGATTAATGTATCCTATAGGATACATTCATGCAAGAAATAAACTTGAATGTATGGGTTCTAACAACAGAATTTCGTATAACAACCATTATGTTAAGTGAACAATAATTTCGTCGAATATTCAGGCTCTCAATTCTGCAAAACTTGCAGAATCTTGTCTAATTTGTAATCCTTGCGGCCAAGGGTGTCTAGCTAAGCTAAGGCAGGTGTTTGTTGTAGTCGGGCCGCTATAACGGATGACGAGTGCCTGTATGTTTAACCTAAATATCTTTAATAGGATCTCTAGCGAAGTATTGACCATCAAAAATGATCTAGAGCTGAATTCTGAGAATCAACTGATAACTAAATATAAGACTTCTACTTCTGAAGATTATAAAAAAGCAATTATTTTGATTTTTAAAGAACGTGGCTATACCAGGTTAGAAATAGGTCAGTTACTTGAAGGCCAACTGTAAAGACTTCCTAAAATTAACATAATACACCTTATACGAAATGCTTGATATTTCTCTTTAAATATCATTATATTAAAGCAAGCCGTTCTGGAATATAGGGCACCAGAGCGGCTTTTTATTGATTATTCATGTTCCACGCTTAAAATTCGAACAGTGTTTCATGATTTTTATAAGTTAAACTAAATTTAGTTGCTAATCCCAATAAGCTATTCACTAACTTGTAAATATCGGTATACCGCCTGACGACTAATCCCAAAAGCTTTCCCTAATGCCATTTTCGATGGATACTTCCCCTCCTTCCATGCTTGTCGTAAAGCTTCAGCTTGGTCAGGCTTTAGTTTATGCACCCGACCTTTGTACTTCCCCTGAGCAGAGGCGAGTTTTATTCCTTCCTTTTGCCGCTCTAAAATGATCTCACGTTCGAACTGTGCAAAAGCACCCATCATTTGAAGCATCAAATTATCCATCGGGGTGGATTCGGCTGTAAAAGTAATATTTTCTTTTACAAACTGGATGGCGATCCCTCGTTTGACCAGTTTATCTACTTCAGTGACCAAATCTTTTAGGCTTCGCGCAAAACGATCCATTGAATGTACAATCACCCTGTCCCCTTCCCGGACATAGTTCAACATTTCCTGAAATTTAGGTCGGTCAGTATTTTTACCTGAAGCACGGTCAACAAAAATCCGGTCGACCTCAATTCCTTCAAGTTGACGTCCAGTGTTTTGCTCGACAGAACTTACCCGGACATACCCTACTTTTTGGCCTTTCACTTTTTCACGCCCCAATTGGATAAAAATGAACAATTTCGTAAATTATAAATCTTTAACACTAAAGTTACATGTTACTTATGATTAAAAATCATTTAAATGATACATAATTTCATGAAATTTCAGATTGTAACTTTAGGGTATACTCTAAATCTACATATTTAAATAACGAGTTTTTTCTCACTCATAAGAATTTGTAAGAATATATATACATTTATTGACATTAAGTAATTTAAATAAAATCAATATACGTATTTGCATATATGTGGAAATACGTATATAAATATATCTGAGTTTCTAATAGCAGAGTCAGTCAAAATGTTCTCGACCATAAAGATTTATCACAATCCTGAGTGTGGTACATCAAGGAATACCTTAGCTTTAATTCAAAATGCAGGAATTGAACCAATCGTTATTGAATATCTAATTACCCCACCTTCGAAAGCAGAATTAATTGAACTTATTCGTAGTGCTGGTTTAAGTGTTAGAGAAGCAATTCGTAAAAATGTACCTCCATATTCTGATTTAGAAATTGTTCGGGAAGATTGGTCTGATGAACAGCTTTTAAATTTTATGCTTCAACATCCTATTTTGATTAACCGCCCATTCGTTGTTACGGATTTAGGTACACGTTTGTGTCGTCCTTCTGAAGTTGTTTTGGATATTCTCCCGTTTCCTCAGAAAGGCGCATTTAGCAAAGAAGATGGTGAAAAAATTATTGATGAAAATGGCCTAAGAATTAAATAGCACTTTCTCATCTCTTGAATGGAAAGAATGTGAAGGAGACTTATATGGATCAAGTTAATTTTTTTAAATGCTTATCAGATGAAACACGTCTCAATATAGTGACATTAATTGTTGAAAATAAAGAACTATGTGTATGTGATTTGACTGAAAAACTACAACTCAGTCAACCTAAAATTTCAAGACATTTAGCCCTTTTACGTGCTTCAGGGCTACTTCAAGATCGCAGACAAGGCCAATGGGTTTACTACAGTATCAATCCAAAATTGGCCAACTGGTGTTATGAAATTTTAGATATTTTGAAGACGGTTCAATCTCAATCAAAGCTGGATGATCAACACCCCCTTTCTGTAAATAGTTATTGTGAGTAATTCAATGAAATTTTTATTTTTATGTACTGGAAATAGCTGCCGTAGCATTTTGTCTGAAGTTTTGTTTAATAGCCGAGCACCAGAAGGTTGGAAAGCCTATAGCGCTGGGAGTAAGCCTTCAGGTCAAGTTCACCCGCTAACTTTAGAAACCCTTGGCTTTGTTGCACAAAGATTTGAAATGCAAAGCGCCCCTAATTGAGCCAAATTTAAGGCGTAACTTGGGTAAGTGGTCGACCTAATTCCGTAAAT
>NZ_JAKZGG010000029.1:0-19471 GCF_022549455.1 Acinetobacter sp. NIPH 1852
TTAGGAGATAAACTCAGTGCAAGGAGTTTTGATAGCCAAGTGAATGAGATCCATGCACGTGTAGCAGTCCTTAACAGATTTACGGAATTAGGTCGCCCACTTACCCAAGTTACGCCTTAAATTTGGCTCAATTAGGGGCGCTTTGCATTTCAAATCTTTGTGCAACAAAGCCACTGGAAATTGTTCATCACTTTGATTCTTGCCACCAATTGATATAATAGTAAAATTATATTTTTTAGAGTATTTCATTAGAAAATCTAAGAAAGATTCTATACTCGTCTTGCGCTTAACACCAATATCCTCTCGAAGATTTTCAAAAAAATATCTATCAATAATTACAATATTTTTTGAATATTTAGCAAGTGTATGGAATTTTTTATCCCAAACTTCATCAATCTCAGAATCTCTAAGAATATCAACTCTTGCTTCACAATATGATTTCTGAATATTTTTTGAAGAAGAATAATCATCAAATTCTATAATTTCAAAATTTGTTTTAGGACAGCATGCAATGTAATTAGGTAAAATCTCAACCAAACCAAATGATGTTTCTTCAGTAATCCCTGTTTTAAACTGATCATTTAATGATAAAATTTCAGTATAATCAGAATACTCACAAAAACTAGCCCATCTTTTAGAAGATAAAAAAATCTTATTTTCTAAAAAAGCACTTTGCCAATCTTGATATACATTAGCTGGTATCTTTTTATTTTTAATTTTCTCTTTTAACTTTTCAAGAAAATCTTCTTCACTTTGACCATCAGTTAAAATTAGTACTCCATACTCTTTCCACTTTTCAATAAATGACCTGTTATTACTCTTACTATCTAGATGCTCAGATTCAAAAAAAGTATTATCTAAAGAAAATTCAGTTAACATTATAAAAATCTCTTATCTCTTTTCTCTAATACGTTCTTCAAAAAAGCCTTCAGGCCAAAAATCTATAAAGTCACCCTCATCATCTAGTCTTATCTGAATAACTTCCGCACCTTCGCTATCATTCTCTTTATCACTAGGTACTACATATAAGATTGAGACATCTTCAGGTTTTAATCTTTTGCCATTAATCACTTTCTTACTTCTTATTAATTTCTGAATTCTCAACATTAGAGCCTCACTATGAGTCTCAATAATCCACTGATTATTTTTACAGGTCTCTGCAAAAAATTCAGCTAATTCAGCTTGAAGCTTAGGATGTAAATGAATTTCTGGTTGCTCTACACATATCACAGAATCTTCTCTAATAATACCTTCAACCAAGATTGGTAAGATTTGTCCTATTCCAAACCCTACATCTAGAGGTGAAACTTTTACATTATTTCTTAAATCTTTAAGTTCAATTTGCATTAAAGGCTCAGAATTTTTCTCCCCGATAGGTTTTGGAGTAAATACATATGGAATATTAAATTTTTCAAACCATATATTGATTTTACTAGTTAGCAGGTATTGATTATTTTTTAAAAAATATGCAAGGTTTTCTCCTTCTTTACCTACAGATATTTCAAACTCAGTATCTATTGAATAATAGCGCTTTGGATTACTTCTTAGCGGCCCTAAATAACTTAATTTTTTAAATTCTTTTTTTATTAAATTTGAATTTGTGCTTAGCTTCTGAGTTAAGAAATTCATAGTCTCAAAAAGAGTACTTTCTTTACCTTCTTTATCTAGCTTTTTTAACAAGTCGATAAATTTTGTTCCCTCTAAACCAGCTGCCTTTGGTATTGGATGTTCTTCTTCAGCATTAAATTCAAAACAACTCAAGATTTCTTGTAAATCTTCTTTATGAAGGATATTATTTTTATCTAATTGGATGTTGTATTTTGAATTAACTTCCAAATTAAAACTTCTAGTCGTATTATTATTAATTCCATCATATTTATTAGATAAACTATATCCAAAGTTTTTTCTTCTATTTGCATCTTCAAAA
The DNA here is from genome assembly GCF_022549455.1 of Acinetobacter sp. NIPH 1852. Lineage (NCBI taxonomy): Bacteria > Pseudomonadati > Pseudomonadota > Gammaproteobacteria > Moraxellales > Moraxellaceae > Acinetobacter > Acinetobacter sp. NIPH 1852. Next base: position 1,928 of record NZ_JAKZGG010000029.1, read on the forward strand.
TCTATACTTTTTATAAAAGAAAAACCTTGAGAGTCTCTAGTGCTTTTTTTATTATCAAAGTATGTATAAACAAATTTAGTAGATAGTTTTTCTTGAAGATTAAACTTATTAGACACCTTATCCGCAAATATTAACTTAATAGAAATATCTCTATTAAAATCATGAGAATAAACCATGGTTGCATAGTTACCAACATCTAATATTCTTTTGTCTGAATATATCCCACCTTTTAAATTTGGAAATAAAATAGATTGTTTTAAAACCATTAATGAATGAATAATTGAACTCTTACCCGAAGAGTTAGCTCCATAAATTAATGTAATTGGTGCTAAATTTATTTCCTGAAGATCAGCAAATGCCTTGAAATTCTCTATACCTATTTGCTTTAACATAAATTTACCTAAATTTTAATTAATATATTCGTTTAAATAAAATGATTATTTTCGCTTACATAAAAAATTAGCTAAATCACTTTTGCTAGAGCCTTGCACCAAATCAAACCATTTAGTTGGATTTGGTTTGATATCTTTAACCGAAACTTCACTTCCACCAATTTCACGCATTTTCATAGTCGAGCAATTTGTTTCAGTCTTAGTGTAATAAGTATCATATACACCTACACGTTTATGAATCGCGGTAATGGTATTCCCATTCTGCTTAGACTCAAGTAAATAGTATTTTCCTTTGTCACCACCAACACTTCTTGGAATTAATGTTTCTGCAATTGCTGAACTTGATATGAATGCGATGATGAATAAAGCAATTATTTTTTTCATTAGAATCTCTAATCTACCAAATGATCTGTATAAACTGAATACTATAAATATAATGAAAAGAACAACAAAACAAATGATCACAAGATTGACAGTGCTGAATCTTGTTTTCTTTTGCGATGATTGCTGACTTCCAGTGTTAGAGGCTTCCTTATTCCTTGGCGTATAACTTGAATAAGACAAACCACCCCCCTATATACCAACAGTAGTTTTCGTTCCCTTTTTCCCCACGTTGACTCGCGCACCATTCTTACCCACTGAAACACTACTAACTCCTTTTTTAGTAATGTTCAATTTAACCCCAGGCATGATCTTGACGCTTTTTCTGAAATTAAAACCCATAACCCCAACTAACAGCTACAAATTTCTAGAATCACTGATTGATTCATATCCTTGAATAGTAGTTGCAAAAGTTAACAGTTTAAGATTAATAAATCCAGAGGTTAAGCTGAATATTCTGTCTAGTGTAATGTCGTTGCTATGTTGATCTACCGATCTTCAATTAATCTGCGTAAATCAAAAACAGTTAGAACCCCATAAATTGCAAACAGAACTAAAAAATTAACAATCAAAAATAAAGCCCCACATACATATAAAGCTACGTATGAGTCCATATGGAATACTTGAACAAAAGCATCAATGACTCCTTGATAAAATAGAATAAACAAAATAGCTATCCCAAAAATAAAAACCAAACTTGATATTGAGTTTGTTTTCTCAGCTCTATATTTCTTTTCCTCAATTTTTATCAGCTCTATTTTTCCTGAACTGTCATATTCTTTCACTATCGATTCATCCCAGAATGCAACAATTGGAACAATCACTTCAAAGTTACGGAATTTCTTATGACGATAGTAGTACTCTACAAGCTCATAATCTACAAGACGACTTCCACACACGATTTGGGCCAAACTGTTTCTTATCACTCTTTTTTCATGCTCATCTAGATCATTATTTTTATCTAGCTTTTTGACCTCTTCAAAGAACGTCAATCGACGTTTTAAACGTTCTTCTGCTTTTATAAACTTATCTTTGCGATTGAGATAAAGTTCAAATACCTTCCACAAATGTTCTATCAATTTCTCCCCCATTCACTTAAAAATTATTAATTATTGCTAAATAGCTGATTTATCAACTAACTTTTATTGCTATATTTAAACTTTGTCAATTAAATAAGAAAATATAATGCTCTACCCGTGTTTATGCTGCGGCTACCTAACCAGAGGTGAACCATCAAACGGCGAATATGACATCTGCCCTGTATGCTTCTGGGAGGATGATCCCATACAAGCAGAAGATCATGATTACGGCGGTGGTGCTAACGAGCCTTCACTTAACCAAGCACGTGAAAACTTTAAAAAGTATGGTGCAATGGAAGAACGGTTTGTTAAGAATGTGAGAAAACCAAGGGATGAGGAGATACCAATGGGTTAAGCATTTGGAATTAATTTTGATTCTACCTTTGCAATTACCACAATTTCAAATATCAGATAAACCATGATTTTTTGGATTATTTATTTTATTTTTATCAAGCCATGCCTTCTCTAGCCAATTGCAATGTCCGCAATCTGAGTACAAAAATCCTTTATAAAATTAAGAGTTTTTTAGATCACAATACAATGAATAAAATTCAGCATGAAATATTACAGTTTTATGACAAGCATTCCTTATAAAAATGTTTAAATTCATATAGATATTTTACTTAATTTACACTATTCTTCAATGAACTCTTAAAAGTGAAGCATTTTTGAAATGAGTGATACAAGTCTTCTAAATGAATTAAATTCAACTATTGAATACTATGTAAATAGAAATGGATACCAACCCACGCGGATTATTTTAGGATATAAAGCGTATTCAAGCCTCATGAAAGACAAGACTTTTGCAGATGAAGTAAACAATTCTGCAGTCAATCCAAACAAACGCAAATATAAAAAATTAAAAATTAAAGTGACCAAAGATGACCATCAACTAGAACTTGAATGATCATAGATACGAACAAAGCCCTCATCAGAGGGCTTTTACACATATCCCAACATTTACATTGCTATTGATCGTATGCGCTGAACAGCCTGAAAGTAAGCACAAAACTAAAACACTCACAATCAATGATGACCATGAGCGTTTGTAATGATGAACTAGTTTGTTATGCGATTCGATTGTTGATCCAGCCATAAAAGAACTGCTCCTGTGTAGGGTTACGTTCGCATATTTCGATATAGCGCTGCCCTTGCATGATGTTGAGCACTCGGATTAAGACCTTTTCACCCTCTTTACCGCGCTTTCTGAGATAGGTTTTAAATGCATTCAAAGTTTCTGAACCATAGATTCCATCAATAACCAAATCTGGCCATCCGCCTTTACCTTGATTGTTCAAAAGATTCAAAGCTCGTTGCAGTAATGGTTTGGCAAAGCCAGTCCCGCAGTTCACACCTGTATCGAGTAGTTCTTCAGCCACGGCGGCACTGATCGTATTCACTTGATCAAATCGTGGCGAGATCCAATACTGTTTCCGATAAATGCCTTTGGCCACATCCAATGGCAAATCTCGCATGTGACCTTTAAAGCCACTCGCACGTGCAACCGCTTCAGTGATACCAAACTTGGTCGCTCCTCCTCGGTCAGCAGGATTATTTACATACCCACCTTCACGTTATCAATTCATTAAGATATTGTTCAATGTTCATTTTTGCTTTCCTTTAGGCGTAAAAAAGCCACCCAGAGGTGGCGCAGTTGTTTTAAGTTGGTTCATGCTTTTATAGAGGCAATAATTACATCCAACTTCCACATTAAGATTGGTATGGAAAACAATAGAATAAATGCCACGATCGTCTGCCATAGGCCATACTTTTCAATAGACACTTTTATTAACTCCACTATTGGTTTAAAATGTTCCATACAGATTTATTTCCCCTTTGCTTATGGGTTAAGTGGATTTGAAAACCCTAGTGTTGGCGCACTGGGGTTTTTGCTTTTTAGTACATATATCCTCATTGATCTCCTCGTTTGTTTATTGATAAAGCAACTATAAGAAAAAAAGTCTTTCCGTATTAGGCGGAAAGACTTCCGTTTACTTTTCGACTTGTATGCAAAACTTAAGCGTTAATGAGGAATTGCACCTAATACAAAAAACCGCCAAACGGCGGCATCAATTAAAAATTATCTTTGAAGTCCTTTACTTCCTTCACTACTTCAAAAATTGTTGAATCCTCTCGTTCATTCACATAATTAAAAGTCCAACGAATGATTGCCCATATTGGTAAACCTGATGCGAAGAACAAACCACCTAAAGCACATAGCCCTGCCCAAGTTGTTGCATAATCATGTAGTCCAAAATGCTGGATGATGAAACCACCTCCTGCGATACTTCCAACTAAGGTAGTGATTAAACTCACCACCCACTCGCTACGTGATCGAGGCATTCGCGTCATAATCACCACAAGATACCCCAGTGCAAATGCCAAGGCTGCAATGACCATCAGAAACCACATGCCATACATTTTTATTGCTGTAGCTACTCCAACACCGCTACTTACTGGCTCTGCCATTTTTCATTTCTCCAGATGTAAAAAACCGCCTCTCGGCGGTTATTGATTGGTAATAAAAAACCTCCCGAAGGAGGTCTATGTTTAAAGTGTTGTACCACAAATGTCTTTTGTGCCTTGAGGATACGTATTCTGAAGCTTAGTACTATCCGTAATTAATTCTATAGAAATCTCTTGACCTAAATATGAAGAGTTATTTGCAAAATTGTATTGACCCACCAGATTAGCAAATGCCAATCTATTAAAAGCCTTAGTAATAGATGTAACATAACCTTTATTTACACCATTATGTACAACTCCTACTTGCCCTGTATTCATATTTACATAGATACCTATTGTTTGGTATCCACTGGCAGTAGTAACAACAGGCATATCAAAGCTATTACCCGACATATTCATGAATAGTCTAAATTCATTTTTATTAGGATTGGTTGACGTGTTGTTTGAGTAAGCCAATGTTATAGCTTGAGTATTCTCATTGTTCAGGGTTCCAAATGCTGCTAACGGTGCAAAAAGTAATGCTTCTTCCCCATTCAACAAATTAGTTGGAACTTTAATTTTATATTCATATGCAAAAATACCACTAGTAGGAATTGCAATATCGCCATCCTCACCACCAGAAATTCGAGTTGCAGCGTAACTGGAGCTATATGCAGCATAACCTTTCACCCCATCCTTAGCTATGATATTAAATGCAACCTTTTGATTATTAACAATAGGAAACCTGTCTACTGAGGAGTCGGTTAGTTGCGCAATTTGTGCTGCTGATGCATCAAAATTATAAGTGCAAGCTGCAAATGAACTACCCATTGTTATTACACTAATCAAAGACCCTAAGATTATTTTTTTCACGGATTAATCCTTCTTTTAATTGAACGTTTAGTATATATATTTATCTAAATTTGTAGTTAAAAACTGACGAATGGAAAAATAACCGCCTTTTAGCGGTTATTGATTCAGACATAGTCTTTATCATTTAAATAATATTGATCAGTGTAGTTTATTGCAGTGATTGAAGGCTCAGTACCATCACCAGACTTTTCAGTAATCAAAAATAAATCTCGCTTGCTGTGCGTGTCGGTCGTAACCAGATAGGTTGAACAACTGATATTCCCCTCGTACTCAATAACAAGCTGCGAAGTTGGTGCACGTGCTAATAAGACTTCTCGCTCTCTGTCTCCTTGTGTCACCTGAACAACGTCCACTTGGCCATTTGGCAATTGAAGATGAATGACATAATTTTCACCTTGTTCTAGTACACACGGCTGTGACAACGTTAAATACAGTCCATCTTGATCAATGACAGATCCTGAACTAATCAGCATCGGACGCGTATCATCAGCAACAAGAATTAAGTCATTTCGAGTGACGAGATCAGCTTCACTATAAGCCGAAAATTCAACAGTCTTCTTCTGATAAAGCAACTTGTTCAAAGTCCGATGCGCTAAAAGCATCGCTTGCTGAAGATTGGTAATGCCTTTAATTTCCAATTCTCGCGCATTGACCACATTATCATTTGGCAACTTGATTTCAGATTCAGACCAAGAATCAGTCGGATCGACCCATTTGAGTTTTACCCCGTCATAGTCTTTGTTTACACCAAAATTGACAGAACGCTTCTCGCTTTCAGGTTTTTTATTCCTGTGATTGAACAATAAAGTCGGTACTTGTTGCGGTTTCTCAAATACAAAGAAAACTTTGTTTGATTCACGGCGTGCATCACAAAACACTGCATTCGCAATCATTGTAAGTGTCTCTTCATAAGACATCTTGACATCATCAAATGTGTAGTTAAACTGAATCGGCACACCAAAATAAGCATCGACCTCATCTGCCACTGCATAGAGATTAGCGACATCAAGCATGCTTATATCTCTACGCCCAATCAATTCATCGGTCGTAATCGCACAAACAATATCAGCAAAATTACTTGTCGGGATTCTCGCTACTGACTTAAAGCCGGTTCGATATGTAAAAAGCTTACGTGTGGCGATACAATTCAACATACGGTTTTTAACGCTTGTTGCTTCATTGGTACCGATGGTTTTAGTGCGTACGATCGTTACATCTTTATAAATGAGCTTGTTTGATACTGAGCATGCGTAAACTGATTTGAGTTTCAAATCACGAAGTCGCTGCTGTACTTCATTTCGCCATTGTTCAGGTGCTTTCTTAACTCTAAACCGCACACCATCCGCAAATGTTGATGCAAGCTGAATACGGCTCGATACACCAAAGCCCACTGTGGTATTGTCTTGTACTCTATGCGTATGCGTGAATACTGGGCCAGTTGGCAAGCCATTTGATATTTCTTGGTATTCGATTGTGTAATCAACAATATCAGTATGTCGGTATCCTTTTTTTCGAATAACCTGTAGACCTTGTGGCAGATAGAAGTTAAAAATCAGCTCTTTGATATCGTTGTAATCAATATAAAACCAACCCAGCCAGCTTGACACGATCTTTTTAATGTCCATGTCCACTTGACCGAGCGTAATGCTTTGCAACTTATCCCATTGATCCTGTAATGCCGTTGGAACTTCTAGATCGATGTAGTTAATCCCGACATCTAAAATAGATGGATATTCACCACCCAAGTCGATTGAATCGGCATTGTTTTGCAAAATCCCAGAAAAGAAAGCAGACTTTTCATCTAGATCTACAATCAATGACCAATTTGAGTTTACGTTCTCGGGATTAACTAGGTTACAGATATACCCATCTACAACTTGGGCAATACTCGATACTTGGTAATTACCTGCTAAGTTCAGGTCATCAAGCATCAACGAGGTAATCAGCAGGGATTTGTAATTCAAGTTATGCAGGACTTCAGCCGTTTGAATATGCAATTCACCTGTACTTTTGGGTACACAATTCGCTGATACACTCAAATCAGCGACACCGACTGTATCCATACTCAATAAAATTGAGTTACCAATTTGAAAATAATCACGCATATCAACGGATGAATTGAGTGATTGCAGCCGATTGGGATAGAGCGCTGTGAGCTGAAAATCGACATCACTATTTGTAATGTCTTCAGTACCTTCATTGACCGTCTGGCCGTTGATCGCAGTACATGATTTAGCGACTAATGGGTTATCTGTAAAATCTTCACCAATCTTGATTTGTGGTGTACCAATGATGCTGGTATTTGGCTCATAGATTGAACATGCGGATCCGGCAATTGTAGATAAAGTGGTATCACCATCTTTGATGTCTTGAATGTGATAATAACCACGACCTAAACACATCAACGACTCTTCAACTTCTTGCTTGTTTATATAATAAACAAAGCTTGGCGCAATCAAATCAGGAATAGATTTTATCTTTCCAAATGGGTCCGCAACACGTTGGCCAATCCGCTGCTTGTTTTCACGACTGGTTAAATCATTATTGCTTGAACCTTTATCTTGAGCATTGCTGCTTAAAGTCGGCACAGTCACTAAAGCATTAACAATAGAACCAAATATTTTAACGACAACATAGTTCACTGCTGAAATGATGTCACCAGCATGACAAACAATATGAAATTGATCCTCTGGTCCTGCATCTAACAATTTTAATGCAGTGACTTTATCAATTGGGGTAACTTCATTTTCAGGACAAGGCGTATTTTTATAAATTCGTGCTTGTGTAAATTTCGCTTTAATTTCTAAGAATCGACGCAAAACATTATCAGTCTGCTCAATCGTGATCGTGCTTGCATCAAGCGGATCTTCATAAATCTGTAAGTGGCTCATAGTATCTAAACCTTGTGTAGAAGCAGTTCATGCTGTTTAGTGATAGATATTGAGTGCCCGATTCATTCAAGTGCAAAACCTTGCCGCAATAAAAAAGCCCTACGTGATTATTTCCCGTAAGGCTTGTCATAAGGACAATGCATCCTTGTCGCGGTTCTTTCAGTCGCTTGTTTTGAATGACTGTCTGTCTTGATGTTTGAATGGAATCATTTAGCGATGCAGTCAAACCAATAAAGCTTTTTGAATAATCTTGACCTAGCAACTGTCTTGCAGCATCAATCACGAAATGAACACAATGATAATTCTTAACGTTGTATTGCATTTCAAATATTGAAAGCAATTGCAGATTAAAATCTCTCATTCGCTGTACTCGCTATTTATGTATTTTCCACAGCACTTGAAAGCCGAGTTACATCGGAATCACTCAAAGTCATTTCGATAACTTTTCCGCTTTTAAACGTGAAAATAACATCATAGTTTGACTCAGATCCGCGGCTACTACGGAAACGTCGCTCAATATTTGAGATGTCTTTTAGATCAATCATGTAGTCAACTGAGTGAATGCTATCGTGAAATTCAATCATTTCTTTACCTCATTAGTAAAAGCCAACCAAGGTCGGAAAATTCTCTTTTGTGAATAACAATCCAGTACCAACTTCATTAAGCTGCTCTGCTTCAGCTTCAAATGTCGTTCCTTGATAGTCGTTGTTCTGACTTGTGACTTCTAAGTGATCGATCTGCAAAATTGGATTTGATAAATCAATGCTTGAATACGCTCGATAAGTAACTTGCGGTCGCTCAAGTGATACTTGCTCAATAATTTGATCAACAAGACCAGGAATGACTTTGCCCAAATCCCCGACAGTTATCGCTAACTTCTGATCAAGATCATCACTGACGCTGCCCCGATCAATCTTCAATACTGCATATTCATAGAAAGTGGGTTGGCTGTCTTGAATAACAGTCACTCCCTCAGAGACGTTGGTCACATAGCGCAATGGCTTTGGCCAGAGACTATGATTTATCTCGATACACTCAATCAAATAGGCGTTATCTGGACCGTATAAAAAACTCTCAAGCTCTGACATTCCGTGACTCCGCTATTGTTTTAATTGCAGACTTATCAAGATCATTATTCAAGATAAATAACTGAGCACTTACTTTAAACACTGCACCACTTTTCGTCATCGAAACGCTGTCATGTATGAAATGCGCTAAATACTGAGTGAGTGGTCGTTGATCTAGAACAAGATCAATATAAAACGGCTTGCGTTTATGCTGCCAGACTCTGAAAAATGACATGAAATAATCAAAGTCTTTTTCTTTCAGGTTGTAAGCGATCGACACCACATTCTCTATATTTTCAAATTGGGTTCTCAAGACATCTTCATTTAGTCCTTCAGCTTTGATGACGCTATTTCCGAATTGAACACTATAAGATGCCTGCAGTGGACACAGATCCAGATAATCAAAACGTAATGCTTTATTTCGAGCATCGACATACATCTGATCTAAAAACAGATCAAAACCGTTCATGATCTTTGTAGCAAATCCAAATCTGTTGTTGGTCATCATCCCGATTTGAATGAGTACCTGTCCTGCTCCCAGCTCATACTCAATTTGATAACGATCTCGTTGCAATCGAATACAAAGTTGCTCTGCTTTAATATATGCAAAAATCACATCTGCATTTGCTGAATAAATTGAACGGTGATCATCAAGTGATAACTGTGGGGTAATAATCAAACTACCGAAACTCGTTGTCACATGCTGTGCAACTGCAGTGTCATACCACCACAAAAATACTTCATGATTTACAACATAAGTCACAACAGGGCGCATATTTAAATCAAATGCAAAGCTTAATGCTGTCACATCATCGACAGTGATTAAGTCATGCATCACTTGATCTGCTTTGGCTTTGATGACTCCACTTTCATAAAAACAAGTCCATAACTTGGCTTGTAAGCCCTGTGATGCATCATACAAATCAATACCACCCCATTCGTAATCGATTAACTCATCAATACGATGTGGCACTAAAAAAGCAGCATAAACGCTGCTTGTTGAAAGTTCACCATCAGGTAACATATCGCCCCCAAGTTAAGTCTATCGTCCACGTTATTTCCATTTCGTTTGTTTTGGTGATTGGGGGATCAATTAAGGCTTTGTAAAAAGTTGCAGGTGCTCCATTCGGCCTATGCCATCCCTGTAAATTAACTAGAATACCTGAGCAGATACCATTTCCCTGTGTTAATACGAATTTCGCAGCCGCCCTTAATGTTGTTGGAGCTATCAGCGTATTGGTAATATTTCCACCACTAGCAGCCCCTAAGTTTGAGCCTGTCATATTTGCAGTTGGGCTTTCAACTAGGGCAGCATTAGAATATAAATTCACAGATGAGATATTGACTCCAACGTTTGTACCATTAGAGGGTATAATCATGTGCACATAACCATTTACAGTATGAGAACTAATCACATCTCCAAGTTTATTTTTAAAGTCAAAAGAACCAGTTATATATTCAGATGGATAGAATCTAATATCTGTAGTTACATCTAAAAACTCATCTGAAAGTACAGTCAAAGTTGTTGGATTGCCGTTTGCATCTTTAATTAAAGCTCGATTCCAGCAAGGGTTTTGTCCTGTTTGTGTCCACCCTAAACCTACTTCTGTCAAGTTACCTGCCGCTGCACCCTCTCCAAATCGAAAAGTATGCTGAATACTATAGTAATAAGGCTTTGTGGTGGTATTCATACTATATGCTGAGTTTTGCAGAGTTGTCGCAGTTGCAAGTGTACTATCTAGCTGTGTCTGACTGACAACTGGCGTAGAGCTTCCAGTCCCAACTCTACATACGTTTGCCCATGCACCTACTCCCATACGCTGCAAACCAGTATCTAGAACAATGTTATGAAATTCGCTCGTTTCTTTTGTTGTAATACCATCAGCTTTGAAGGTACGCATTTTAAAAGTCGCACCGATTTCATTTCGGATGTTTACCATTGTCATTTCAAATTTCTCCTAATTTGTAATCTGCACCCCATGAATGCTGATACTGTAATCACTTGATTCTGTATCGCTGGTATACGGTATATAAGCTACTGTTTTTGTGATTTGCACATCATGAACACCAACTGAATAATCTGATGCTTCAATATCAGGCGCTGCGTAAGTTAAATAAGATGTTTGCTTTGTGATCTGAACGCCTTGGACCCCTATGCTGTAGCTAGAATCTTCAACATAAGAGTATTTATTCAGAACTTCACGGCTTGATACCTCAGCAATACCTAGACTGTAGTTGCCTGCCTCAATACCCATATCTACATAGTTATTGACTTGTTGAGCACCCAGTTGCGGTATGTGATATGCAATGCTTTCTAATAAATATGTTGGATATGGCTTTGAAGTTAGAATCTGCACTTCAGAAGTCACAACAACAAGCTGCACCGAGACTTTAAAAATTTTTCCGCTCAACTCATTAAATGAGAAAGAATCAGGCACAAACTGAGCGATATATTCTCTAAATGCGCTGTCTTCAATAATTAAAGGCATTAAAAAAGGCAGCGGGTTAAGCTGCCAATTTAGATAAAATGCTCTGAAATATGTGAAGTCATCTTCACGAAGTGTAAAGGCCACATCTACAAGATGTTTTTTCGCGTTTTTAGTTTGAATATATCGACCAAATCCACCTCTTAATGCTATTCGTTCAACTGATGTGCCGTATTTGACCGAATAGCTTGATTGAAGTGGGCAAAGATCGAGTTTATTCACAGTTTATACCCTCATTACACACATAAAAAAACCGACCCATTTTAGGTCGGCTCTAAGCTTTGATAGCTGCAATTATTACATCTAACTTCCATATTAATATTGGCACTGAAAACAAAATCATAAATGCCAGTATTGTTTGCCAAAGGCCATACTTTTCTATAGACACTTTAATTAACTCCAATAATGGTTTAACATGTTCCATACGATATATTTTCTCCTTGATCTCGTCGGTTAAGTTGATTGAAAACCCTAGTGTTGGTAGCACTGGGTTTTTTGCTTTTTTTAGGACTGGAAAACTCAAGTGTGAACACTGGATTAATACACTGTATAAAGGTGGTAAATCCTTAATGAGTTTCTCCTTAAAAATCAGGCACTAAAAAGCCGCTCGAAAGCGGCTCATTAATTTTCCTCTTATACATATGTATCTATTGCCCTCTTATACGTGTAGCTCTATCGCACACGCCCTGCTGCTATGTTGTTTCTAACTTGTTTTGACTCAAATGAGTTTGCTTGGTTGAGATTAGCAAAGCCTTGTTTTACTTCATCCCTTGCAAGCCTTCTAATTCGAATATCCAACGAACCATCACTATTTTCAGTTACATCAGATGTGGTACCAGGCAATGTATAAACGTTGACACTCAAACCATCACCACGCGGATTGCCTTGGCTTGATGTTGATAAGAAACGTTCTTTACCAATTAAGCCGCCTGTCGCAAATCTTGACGGCAACATACCAGTACGGTTGATGTAATCAAGATTATCCAATCCTAATTTTTCAACAGCGGCAGCACGAAGCATATATTCACCATTAGATGCCCAAATCGGAATATCATCACTTGTACCAGTTCCCTTACCAGTAATATGTCCACCAGCGGCAAAGCCCTGTAAATTCATTGATCTGATTTGTGCGGCCTGACCAAGTTGAACTGCTAAAGCACCACCAGCAACAACTGGCGCAATATATGGACCGATCATTGGAATTGCTGAAACAGAGTTATACACATTCGAGAATGTTTCAGGTGCATTCAAAATTACTTTGGAAAGTGCAAACATCTTGGATGCAATAAACATAGCTTTATAACCAGCGGATTGTTTACCAAGTAAGCTTCCCATCAGATCAGCCATTCCAGCAGTTGTATTAGCTGCATCTTGCAAACCTAACACTGCTTTAGCACGATAATACTGACTTTCACTTTCAAGCATCTTTTGCTGATACTCTTCTTGAGTAATCAACTGCCAGTCCAATGCTGCCTGAAAAGCTTCAGCACGTTGGGCCGCTGCTTCCTCTTGTGTCGTATCAATACCCGAAGCATTCAACATCCCATACAATGCTGCATCCCGCCCTTGGGCTTGATCCATGCTTTCTGTTATACGAGATGCATCGATTAATGCTTGACGCTCATCTTTGCTAAATTGACTGTTTAAGATGATTTGCTGACGCTCAAACTCGTACTTAGCTGCAATATTCTGCATGTCAGTTTGAAATACTTGTGATGCATCGTTTAGACGCATGTTCTGCTCAAGCCTCAACCAAGCCATTGCTCGAGTATGTTTTTCTTGCAGTGCATTCAAATACTGTTGTTTTTCAGCAGTATTTATATCTGTTCGATTTGCGATGATTTGCTGATCAATAATAAATGTTGCTTTGACTTTTGCTTCTCCATTTACCTTATGTTCCTGAAGTTCAAAAGCCTGCTTCATCTTATAAAGAACTTGCTCATCTTCAAATCTAGCTTTTGCAGCAGATAAAAATTGACTACGTAATGCTGGAGAGAAATTGGCATCGTTAATATCTGCTAGCACTCTTTCGTAATCAATTTTCATTCGTTGAAGATCAGTGGAAAACTCATAAGTTAATGATTTTCGAATTTGAGCTTGTTCTTCAAGGAGTCTATTTAAGTCTGTTTGGGCTTTTGAATTTTTTTTAGTGGCATCACTAGATTTATTCTGTTTATCAACCCATTCATCAAGACCTTTGGTTACACCAGATTGAGTTTTAGATAACTCTTTCAAGCTAGCCATTTGTTTTGCTGTTGAAGCGTCATTGCCCTCCCACATTTTATCCATGCGTTCAGCCGCACCGATTACCGTATTATGTAAATCAGACTTTATTTCCGTTGTAAGTGCACCGATTTCTTTTCTAGCATCATAAGCAGCTTTAACAAATCCAATTGGATTCATTTCATACCAATTAGCTTCACTTAAAATCGCTCCACCAACAGCAGCCATTCCACCCAGTGTTTTACCTACAAGCTGAATCGCTGTCACCGCACCAATCGCTACTGATGCAACACCTTTCAACGATTTTGCGACACCATCTGCAACTTCAGTAAATTGTAGGCCTTGTTCTGAGCCACTAAAGAATGCTCCTGCTATATCTACGAAAGCAGGAATAACAGCTTGCATAAGTTGGTTTTTTGCTCCGCGCAACTGCAAATCTAATAGATATACTTGCTCTTTTAAAATCTTTGATGATGCAATTGTTTTTTCATTCATCACTAAACCGGCACGTTCAGCAGCATCTGAATAAATTTTCATTCCTTCACCACCATTGATCAACAATGGGATAAGGTCTGTCATGTCTGATGCCATGCTTTCTAAATAAAATGACATCTGCTGTTGTGTTACACCTGCTTCCTGCATCTTATCGACATAAAGTTGCAAAGCATCTGGACCACTTAATTTTTGCATTTCTAGTGCAAGTTTTTTGGCACCAGCAGCACTACCCTCGGTTTTGGTTGCGATCTGCTCAAAAAAGTCTACCGCTTCCCCTGAGCCGATCGTTGTAAACTCTCCCAGTCTCTCATTGAAATCTTTCAACATGTCAGAGAGTTTTTCTTGTTGGATACCATAGGCAGCAGCACCTACCGCCATCTTTTGAAACTCTTGGGTTGATGAGTTTGCTCGCAGTGCAAATTTCTCAAGCTCTACCGCACTTTGTGCTGTTTGATATGCTAGACCAGCCAATCCAACAATCGCACTCGCTGCTACAGCACCAACAACATTGCCATAGGTATTAACTGCACCACGCATTTTTTTAAAGGCTGAGTCTGTTGAACTTTCAGCATTTCGCAAACCTTGTGTATATGATCCTGTATTTGCAATAAGATTTAATGTCAAAGTACCAAGATTGGTCGCCATACTTTTCTCCAGACAATAAAAAAACCGCCAACTGACGGTTCACTTTCATCGAAACCCATTTTCCATAGCTTCATCCAACGTGATCTCGATTTCTTTAGGTTTATCCTCATGTGGCATAAAAAGAGCAGGTTCGAGATAATCTTCCTCTTTCACTTTGCCATTGTGATAAAAGGCCATGAAACTTCCAAAAGCCTGCTCAATACGGCGGCCAATAAAAAGAGAGCCTCGTCTTTCACGATAGGCTCTCCATATTTGAAACTCGGCATTGCTTAGGTTTCGCTTGGCTTCTCCAATGGTGTTTCCACCGATTCCATTGATAACAAGCTCGCACCAGAATTCATTTTCTGAGAACTCTTTGTCCGAGACTTTCCCGAAAAATTATTAACCTCACTGGAAACGGCATATAAGGCATTAATGAAATTAGGATCTGAGCAAAGAACATCATCTACGGAACTAAAGAAAAGCTTGCCGTCTAAATCTTCACAAACTGAACCTAACAACTGCGCAGCCTGTAATTGTCGATGATCCACAGCCTTTACCTTTGAGTTTTCAATATTGTCGTAGTCAATATCCCACTCGATGGCCTTTGAAGTTTCAGATGTATCATTAAAGCTAAGTTTTTTAATAAAAACCTGACCTTCTAAATCTACCAATTCCCCCAAAACGATTTCACTATTACCCGTTTGTTCACGTAGAAAATCAATATTATCGTCATCTGCTATGACGACCCATGCCACAGTCCGCTTAACAGGCGCACCAATTTTGGTGACACGCTTAAGATCCTTAATACTTTTCATGATTATGGTCCAATAGTACGGATTGTTTCTTGGACTGAAGAACGGCGTTTCAGTGGGAATGAATATCCAACATGTTGTCCTTTTTCAAAAGTTGGCGCTGCACGTTTAAGATATCCATCAAACTCCCACCATGTCCGTGTTGTTGGTAATGTTACCGCGCCCCCTGTCACAGTTGGTCCATCAGTACTGTGTGAAGAACCTAGATACCAGTGTACTGTTTGCTTTGGATCTGTTTTAGATAAGGCTAATAATTGAAGATGTGATGAGTTTTCATCATCAAAGTCAATTGCAAGTGAACCTTCACCGGGTGTGACTTGACCTGCATCACTATCAACCTCATCAGAATCAAGACAAGTTACATCAACATCTTCTTCACTGTCCTGACCTAAATCAATTGTTTTTGCACAGACCACAGGAACGATTGCAGTTCCATTAAAATAAAATACTTGGGTTTTTTGAACTTTAATACGCGCCATGAGTAGCTACTCCTCAAACAATAGGCAATAAAAAACGACCATTTAGGTCGCTATCTTTAAAATAAAATCTTTAGGCCTCGATCAACCAGCCACATGTGAACGTCCCTCTGTAAATACCAGGAACACCTGAACCAATATTTGGAAAGTTATTAATAATGCTGTGATGCTTTAATACATTTCGCACCGCTTTAAATACATTGTCTCGGTCTTGTTCAGTCTTAGCATAAACATCGATCTGTATTTCAATACTGTCATCCACCGCAGGAACATCTACGTTGTCGATGGCATGGCCACTGACTAACGTCCACACAGCATAAGGGTATTGCACTCCCTCACTTGCCAAATCTCGATAAACTCGCAACACACCATCACTCCCCTTTAATAACGCTGTAACAGATGGTGCATCATTCAGAATTGTGCGTATTGGAATCATTGGATTTTCCTCAACTCCTCATCTATACCCGCCATAAAATCAACTGAAAATGTTCGAGTAACAACTTCAATATTGTTATCCAATGCTGGTCGTAGAAATGGAACAGCCATTGAGTACCTAGTACCTAACTCCACATGCCACCAATATGAAGTATTGTTGGGTACAGGTGTGTAATAAGGGTTTGGTACACGCTCATTCTCACCACTTGTATTGTTTTTGCGAACCATATTTTTATGTATGCGCCAAAACTCAGTACCACCTTTCACACCAACTCGCATCCGCACAGAATTCCTATCTTTAGATTTTCCAGCTCGGACAACGATATTTTTTGAGATTTGTTCTGATGTTTCAGGATCATCAATTAAACTTGCATTTGCAACAGCGGCATTCTTGACCAGTGTCATAGCTTTACGAGCCGAACGAACTGCCAGTTTTTTAGCTATCTGAGGATTACTGAGTTGATTAAGTCGTTTAGAAATCTGCTTATCACCAGTTAACTCAAACTTTACTATATCCATTCCTTTAGCCCCTCACTCAGTTCGAGAGTGATATAAGTTTTACGATTGTGTAAATCACGTTTTGGATTACCGTTTATTTGATAAAACTTACTTTCGAACAATATGCGCATGGTGCTATCAATTAATACAGCTTTAGAGCTATAACGAATCACAGCACGCGCTTGTAATGTAGAGCCAATTGACTGAGCCTGTAATGTATCTCTGGTTGAAAGATCCTGAACATCCGCCCAAACAGTGCAATATTCAACCCATTCCTTAGTTAAATATTCAGGGTTATTATCATCTTGAGATTCAGTATATTTCTGAACGGTAATGCGGTGTTTAAGTTTTCCAAACTCCATAA
>NZ_JAKZGG010000030.1:0-19055 GCF_022549455.1 Acinetobacter sp. NIPH 1852
CAATTGGTTGTGCGGTAGATTTTGTGTGTAGGCTTCTTCATTTGAAAATTATATCGCTGAAAAACCCTTTACAGATAGGTTTGTGCAACAAAGCCCTCCAGAAATGGAAAAACGGTTACGCTGGTATTGGCGTAATCCTACAGATTTACATTCATGGCATATGGATGAAACTTATATCAAAGTAAATGGGCGATGGTCTTACCTATATCGTGCAGTTGATCAACGTGGTCATACGATTGACTTTTACCTTTCCGCTCGACGGAACAGTAAATCAGCCTATTGTTTTCTAGGAAAGATTTTCAATACGGTGAAAAAATGGCAGATTCCACGTGTTATCAATACAGATAAAGCAGCGACCTATGGCCACGCTTTATCACGGTTAAAGCGAGAAGGAAAATGCCCAATCGACCTTGAACATCGACAAATTAAATATAAGAACAATTTAATTGAATGTGATCATGGCAAGCTAAAGCGGATCATCAGGGCTACTTTAGGATTCAAATCTATGAAGACGGCATATGCCACAATTAAAGGGATTGAAGTCATGCGTGCACTACATAAAGGACAAGCTTCGTCATTTTATTATGGTCAACCTCAGGGCGAAGTGTGTCTAATCAACAGGGTTTTCGGTCTCTAAGCAATTTTAAAGGGAGCATCATCGACTCAAATCTCTATTTGCAACAGTGCCGTTTTGATAGCCAAGTGAATGAGATCCATGCACGTGTAGCAGTCCTTAACAAGTTTACGGAATTAGGTCGACCACTTACCCAAGTTACGCCTTAAATTTGGCTCAATTAGGGGCGCTTTGCATTTCAAATCTTTGTGCAACAAAGCCATTTTAAGAAGGCAGAAGCCTCATAGGATAAGGGTTCTGTGAAATTTGTCGTGTACAGAGGAATTTATTACTAGTTTTTATCCTATTGTGCTTAGCGCATGAATTCTTCACAGACATATATCTAAAAAGTGTAGCAAGTTGCTACACTTTCTCCTAAATAAGCTCTTTCCCAAAAATATCATTCAGTCTTTCACGAATACTTTGAACGAATTCCGGATTATTTTTAAGTTTATGCTTCATATTTCGTTTAAAGTCATTCAGACCCATACCAATTTCAGCAAAATCCATTTGGAATAAAGTGTCATTAATAACGATATTTGCTTGAGAGTCAGTGAGACATCCTACTTTTTTAAACCACTTCTTGAATTGCTGATAATTTTCATCATTATTAAAAATATACCAAGAACGTATATTCGTATCGAATTTCGCTCCCAATTCTTTTACGAATGGATTGTCTTCAAATGGAACATCAAGATAGATTTTTTCAATTACTGCAATTTCATCCGGTGCTTTATCAGCAATCCGATGATGCAATTTAAAATTCACACCTACAATTGGACGGCCTTTCTTAACGGTTTCATATTGTAATTGTAGATCTGTATTTTCATTAATTTCTGCCACTATTTTGTCTAATACATAGCGTCTAAAATCTACCCAGCGATCATATTTGGTTTCATTAATATCAATCAGTGCTTTCAAGTTTTCCAAAAGTAATGGCACTTCATAACTCTTTTGATTGGCGTACTTGAATTCGTTTTTAATGAAATACGTATAAAGACTCATACTGGCAACAGAATCCAGGGCAAAAAGATGTTTTAGCTGATAGGTGGTAAAATTCCCCCCCGCCAGTTGAGTGAAATACGGTAATACCTCACTGGTAAAACGAATCTGAATCGCATTTTTAGAGTCATCTTCCCATCTTAACTCACGGATAATGGGAACGACAGAATGTACTTTTTTAGTTTTTCTCTTACCATCATCAGCAGGCTCCTCAATAATAAAATGAGCCACCCGGGATGAAAGTTCTTTATAGATGCGGTCTATTGCAACATTAATTGAATTACGTTTATTCAATCCTAGTAAATCTGCCAGATCATCCTTATACAAATAAATATAGGTTTGTTCGGTGATTTCACCATTTACCCTATTTTTCTCACTATAATTCGCAACTGCCATTGCATATAGAAGCGCTTTGTATTCATTGGCTGATAACTCGATTGGGCGAATTAAACGGTTACTGGTACTGACAACACCATTATGGCGAATGTTGCCTATACAGTAAGGAATATAATTCGATTCTTCTTGCAATGGTTCAGATTCTGTCATAACCGTGATATTTATAATTTGACTTAGTTTTTATATACAAAAGTGGAAAAACTTTCAAGGCTTTCACCACAAGATTCTAAAAGTGGAAGGTTTGTCATCAAAAAAAAGCGGTTTAGCCGGTTTTTCTCCTTTAAAGTGGAATTAAATATAATATTTCCACCCTATAGTGACAGACCTTCCACCTTTAGCTCCTAAATTACAGTTCAGAATGCCTATTTTTACTTGTTTTCATCCACATTCAGGTAGGGTAAGTCAGATAGAAACCCTGATGTGACAAGGCTTCCACCTTTCAGTTAGATTTGAAAGGTATAACTGTACATATAATCATCAGGAAATATCCAATAAAAACAGATTATCCACAGGTTAAAAATATACAGTGACAACCTTTCCACCTTTAAAGCTTATTTACGGGACTTTATTAACAGCCTAAATTATTGTTTTTTTAACTATTTTTTTATAAAAATAGCAGTTTAAAAAGTAGCAGTGACAAACCTTCCACCCTAGTGACAGACCTTCCACTTTACAGTGACAGACCTTCCACTTTAGGATGACAAACCTTCCACCTTACGGTGACAAACCTTCCACTTTACGGTGACAGACCTTCCACTTTTAAAAACATAAGTATTTGTTTTATATAATAAAAATATGCTCTTAATTATTAATTAGCTAAATAACTAATTATTCTAATTATTAATTAAGCTAGCCTATTTAAAGATTTATTTTTTAAGCTGTTTTACATCTGAACAAATAGGTTTATAAATTTAAAAACTATAGTAAGATAAGTGAAAGTTATTTATATTACTAGACATTCAAATACGGAATCATCTGACACGCATGTCTGCAAAAATTATTACTGTTGCTAACCACAAAGGCGGATGTGGCAAAACAACGACTGTTGTGCACCTCGCCTCAGAACTTGCCAATCTGGGCAACAAAGTTTTAGTCATTGATTTAGATCCTCAAGCAAACGCAAGTTTACATATTGGGATCCAACATCCAAGCGAAATTGTTGTGACTACAGCAGAATTACTGGTGGGCGATATTTCGTTGTTGGCAGATGCATTACAAGAAGAAACGAACTTTGAAAAAGTATCATTAATTTATGGTTCCTTGAATTTAGGAAAAACAGAAGACCAACTAAAAGAAGAAGCCCCCCGTCCTTCTGAAGAGTTAAATATCAAGTTAGAACTGTTAAAAGATCTTTATGATTTTATATTGATCGACTGTCCACCTAGTCTTAAATTATTAACCAGCAATGCCTTGGCATCTTCAACACATGTCATTATCCCTATCGAATCCGGATCACAATATGGATTGTATGGGGTAACAGATCTTTTAAATCATCTTGAAAAGATCAAACGTATTAATCCAGATTTAGAGCTTTTAGGCGCTTTACTAATTAAGCATGATGAACGTCAGAATGTCTGTAAACTGATTCGGAATGAAGCCTTGAAACAGGTAGGAAAACTTTTAGAGACCACCATTCCTCAAAGTACTAAAGTTAATCAAGCAGCGATTCTTCAACAATCACTTTTGAAAGTAGAAAAAAATTCAAAAGTACGTAAGGCTTTTGAAAGCCTTGCCAATGAAATTGTAGCTAAAGTTTAAACCTGAGAGTATTATGGCAAGCACCAAAGAGCTTTTAGCTCAGAAACTGAAACAGAATACAGAAAAACATCAGCAAGCACAGAAAGACAATATTAGAGAACTGAAAGAGTTTAGACGTAATGTTCCTATTGAGGATATCAGCCGCAGTCCAAACCAGCCGCGTAAATTATTTGAAGAGTCACAATTAAAAGAACTGGCGGATTCCATTGACGAAGTCGGTCTTTTGCAGCCCATTACAGTACGTAAACTTGATAATCTGAAATATGAACTCATTGCAGGCGAGCGGCGCTTACGGGCGCACCAGTTACTCGGCAAGTCTGTGATTGAAGCCATTATCATTGATGCGAATAATGTAGAAGCATCTTTGTTAACCTTAGCAGAGAATTTAAAGCGTCAGGACCTGACAGATTATGAAATTTTTATTGGCCTGAACTCACTTGATGAGAAGTTAAAGAAAAACAAGCAACGTTTAGCCAATTCACTGGGTTTAAATCGCGAAGATATGTACAAGTATTTAGCATACGAAAAACTGCCTCAAGTAATTTTAAATGACCTTGATGTGGAACCAGGCCTACTAGGTCGTACTGCTGCAACTGCATTCAAAAAATTTCTGTCGGATCATATAGAGCAACTTTCTGAGGCCGAAAAGGCTTTGCTAGGGGCTTGGGAAAAAGTAAAAGACAAAAAACTAGAGCAAAGTAAAGTTACTGCCTATGCTGAAAAAATATTGAGTCAGGATCCAGAAAAACTGACCACAACATCTGTGGTTAGAAAAATTGAATATGCAGGTAAGATTGCGGGGAATATCAAACTCAATCAAAAACAGCTTAAGGTTTCTCTGAATATCTCGGAAATTGACGAAGCTAGTCTCTTACAACTAGAAGATTTTTTAAAACAGCTGATTCAAAAAAGCGAAAAAGTGTAGCAAGTTGCTACACTTTTTTTAATAACCTCAAACCAATTATATTCTCATGCATTATTGAATTTTATTTTCTTCAGTACACTTCTTTGTATTTTGTCTGATCCTAGACAGTATCGTGGACAACAAATCCCTCTAAATTTTTAAAATATTTCTGTTCAAAGGCTTCTGGGCTTAACCAGCCGTTTGCGGAATGCCTTCTGACCCGATTGTAATAAATCTCAATATAGTCAAACAAGACAGTATTCGCTTCTTTTCGAGTGGCAAACACACTGCCATGGACCACATGACCTTTCAATGTATGAAAGAAGCTTTCGGTCACTGCATTATCCCAACAGTTTCCCCTGCGTGACATACTTTGAACGCAGTTATTCGTCAATAATAGCGCCCTAAAATCACGACTACAGTACTGTGAGCCTTGGTCCGAATGCACCATGACACCCATTGGATACCCCTGACGAGCCATTGCATAATGAAACGCATCACACACCAATTGACGGTCTATTCGATGGCTGGTTTGCCACCCCACGATACGACGGCTAAATAAATCTAGCATCACACATAAATACAACCAACCTTCTTTAGTGCGGATATAGGTAATGTCTGTTGTCCAGCCTTTATTAGGCTGAGTAACTGTAAATTGGCGATCCAACAAGTTGGGTGCTGTAGGCAAACGATGGTTTGAATCAGTCGTATGCTTGTATTTACGTGCAATCCTGCTACGTAAACCAAGCTTTTTAAGCATTCTTCCAACGGTTCGTTCGCTCATGCTGTAACCTAAATCATGCATGTCATGTACCAATGAAGGTGCACCCAATCGTACATGATGCTGCCAATATACGGCTTTTAAATCATTATATTTCTGTGCCGTATTGGCTTGACGTTTTCGCCAGGCATAATAGCCTGAAGTGCTGACACCTAGGTATTTACAGGCAGAAGAAACGGTGACTTCATTCATATCTAGATCTTGAATTACCGTGTACTTTTCTTGGCATGATCTGTCAGAAAGTACACATGCGCTTTTTTTAAGATGTCATTGGCTTCCCTGAGCTGTTTGACTTCTTTCTCTAATTCTAAGATCCGCTGTTGTTCTGGTGAAAGTTGACGTTTGCTTGAACCCACTGGATTGGCTTCACGAATCCATTTGTCTAAAGTTGAATAACCCACACCTAATTTCTGGGCGATTGCAGCTATAGCTTCGTGGGAGTTTGAAAGTGCATAATCAATCGCTTGCTGTTTAAATTCAGGACTAAAACGTTTAGCCATTTCTTGAATCTCCAAAGATTAAAGTTACGTTATCTTTAGAGGGACGTGCTGTCCATTATTTTGGCTAGGATCAAGGATAAGGGTTCTGTGAAATTTGTCGTGTACAGAGAAAAGAAGGCTAGCAAAGTTCAACGGTATATCAAAAGAGTATTTTGATTATCATCTTAAAGAA
The DNA here is from genome assembly GCF_022549455.1 of Acinetobacter sp. NIPH 1852. Classification (NCBI taxonomy): domain Bacteria; kingdom Pseudomonadati; phylum Pseudomonadota; class Gammaproteobacteria; order Moraxellales; family Moraxellaceae; genus Acinetobacter; species Acinetobacter sp. NIPH 1852. The sequence continues at coordinate 6,127 of NZ_JAKZGG010000030.1, forward strand.
ACAGAATGGCGTTGGATGAGGGAGCTTAATGAGCTAGCAACAGGGTTGTGGGACCTCATTAGGTAAAACTAAGTGTAAATCTGCTAGTCTAGAGCCTTATTAAAATAATGAAAGATTTGCGAGTAATTATAAAGTTATGAGATATTTTTTTCAGTAATAAGTATGGCTTTGTTGCACAAACATTTAAAAGTTAAAATGCCTTTGTACGCCACGATCAATTCTATAGCCCTGTGAAGCAACAAATTTCGATTCACTTAGATACTGATGTTCTTGCATTTAACGAGACGGGCATCTAATCGAGTTGTCGTAAAATTTAAAACATGCTGCCTACGATAGCTCAATTAAAAATATTTGTGTAGATACCTCCTTGAGGGTAGAACTGGCTGTTTGCAGGTTCGCTACGCAGTAGTCAGCGAGCAGCGAACATCATGACCCTGATCCAGTCAGCAAAGATGAATGGGCTATATATGCCTATTTAAGTGATGTGCTGAAAGGTTGCCGACACATAAAGTGACCCAAATAGTTACTGCGACACCGCTTGGAACCTGAACCGAATTAAAAAATAGCGATGGGGTTCAGCGTATGCTTACCAAAATTTGAGGCGAGGCACATGATTTTCTGCTCAATTTAAACTGTTTTAACAGCATATCGATCAGTTTGATAAGCTCAAAGATTTACATCTTAGGCAGTTTGTTCACTTGCTTTTTATGACTGGATTTAATGATGTTTTGTTGAAACTGTTTATGGAAATTGAGGGGTTGTAACTAATATAGTGGGAGAGTTTGCAGAATATTAGATATTTTAAAATTATAAGTATTTGAATAATATTATTATTGTGATTATTAACTAAAAAATCTTTAAAAGTAAATAAAAAAAATGTTATAAAACTTTGTATGTTAATTTTTGGTCATTTTAGTATGATTTTTGCTCAGTCAGCAAGCAGCACTGCCCTCTTTCTTTATCAGTTCATTCTTCCTTTCGTTACCAGAACACCAAAGCTACTTAAGTTGAAGCAGAAAGTGGAGAGTCTGATGAAACAGGAACCAGGCAAGAATAAAAACAAACAGAAGGAGTTTGAAAAATGCTATGTGAAGATCTGGGAGCAGATTATCAAGATATTAAAAACTGACAGTGCCGTGCGTGCACATGTGCATTACCTGCCACAGCTGCAGTTGATCCGTGAGCTTGGTATTTATATTGAACCAGAATTTCAGGCTAAAGTTTTTGGTCAGTCTGGATCACTCAGTGCGTATTTTTTGATAACGTTTTTTAACTTGCGCAATGAGGAAATCAAAAAACAAGTTAAAGAGATTCTGAAAATTAAGCGTCAGTGTGATCTTAGTCCTGAAGAAAAAATTGAATTGTGAGTCATGAAACGTGGCAAAAGTACAATCTTTAGAAAACTATCTGCAATCTCACCTCACTGCTGAAACGCAAGAATGTGAGAAATTAAATAAAGCAGACAAAAGCGATAGTGAGATATTGCGGGTCAACTTCGCGATCCTATACTTGCAACTACAGCAAACTGTGACGTTCACAGAATTTTATGAATTATCTGTAGATGATTTACTCCAAATTGAGCAATTGAAGCTTAATGCAGCTAAAGTTTACACCTCGATTGTGAGCGCCCGACAACTAGGCAAGGATTATCTATTTGCGGCATTCACTTATTTTGCTACGTATGTTTCTGAACAGCTGGATGAAACCGGGTATTTGCTCTTGCGGGTCAGTTATTTGTTTTACAAGAAATATCAGGCGATTTGTCCGTTAACGGCTTCTGACGCCAAGCAAAAAGAAATCTGTGATTTGTTGCGCTACATTTGTAAACCGCTGGTTGAGCTTGGTCTGCAACAGCAAGAGGAAAGCAGTGAGGAAAGAGACAGCAGACGATTACTGCAATGCTATTTAGATTTTATGTTGAATCTGGTGCAGTTCAATAAGGAAATTTATGAGAATTGGACGGAGTTTATTCAGGATTTTTCTTTAAAAGAGAAAAAATTTTCCAACTACTTGCGTGCACTGACCATCATTTTTAAACGTCTGGCCGACAAAAAAATCGTGTATCGAAAAATCCACAGGAAAATACGAAGAAAACGCATACTGCAAAGAATAAAAGCTAAAAAACGGAAACCGAGAAAACCAAGACCTAAAAAGCTGAAACCTGTGCCGGATTGGCCCTTTCAAGAAGAGGACGTTAAAGAGGATTACCCATCGCAGGGGAAGATTACTTTAGCTGATTTTCCGGCTGATATCACGTTTGATCCATGGATCGTGATAGATGAAGAGGGCGAGATTGATGCGATTGAACAAGGTTGGCAGATCGAAACCACAGATCCGGGAACTGGTCGTTTTTTTAGATTTGTGAATGAATATGCGACGCATATGTTGCGACATCGACAGCGTCGTTTACAACCGCTGGTGACCAACTCTTATTATATGAGTCAGGATGTAATTCAGCATCTGTTTTACCTGTTAAATAGCGAATTAAATAGCCAAGATCCGGACAGTTCTGCCATGGCTGCCGCCTGTTTACTCAGTTTAAGCAGTGGCTTGTCACCTGTTGCACTCCTGAACTATGAACAGCTGATTGAAAAGGGGGTGCTGCTGAAAACGGGGAGCGCCAAGCGGCCGGAATATCAGGTGAGACTGTATCTGGCGATTACTCAGCAAAAAAATGAAAGTTTAATGCCACATCAGTTGAATCATATGGTATCTCATGAGCTGTATCTGTCCAGCAGCTGGTTTGAATATCTACATTTACGTTGTGGTACTGCGCCTGTGACGGTGCAAGAGGTCAATCAATATCTGAAAAAATGCATAGCAGGACAACAGCTTGGTTCAATCACTGTCGAAAAGTTACAGGCACAGTTGTACTTCCATGTTTTTCACCACACGTTTAATGAATATATTGCACATGTGCTGTCGGGCAAAGATAGTTCTCATGATCTTCCCGGCAGTTTTTACGGAGGGGTTGCAAAGAAGCAGCTGAATGAGAAGTACCGGATTTATCTGAATACGCTGTGCAGACCGGACACGGAAGCCGAGATCAAGATCGTCGAGCAGCAGTTTGAAAGCTCGAGTGAAGCAGATACCACCCGGCTGGGGAGTCAATTGGCCCTGACTCCAGATTTTGTGTCCGATTTCTTCCAGCAGCTGCACAAGGTCTGTCATGAGAAAATTCAGTTGCATCAGCACCTGATCGAGCGGATCAATGCCTACAGTTTGTGGATGTGGCATATCAGCCTGTTATGTTTAACACGACGTCCGCAAGAACATTTGTTGGGGGAGTGTAGTGCTTATGATCTGGATTTAAGACTGTTGTATGTGAATGATAAAAAGAATAGCCAATCGCGTAAGGATGGGCGTTTTATTCCGTTAGCGAAGTTTTTTACTCAGGCGTTCAATCATTATCTCGATTTCTTAAACAGTGCGATCAGTCACTATGCGGAATTACTGAAATTTGTTTTCAAGAAAAATATTACCCTTGAGGATCTGTTTGGCAAGGTGATTGTCTATCCGGGAAGCTTGCCAGTGACGGCTCAAGCATGGGACAGCCCTAAAATCAGGATCAAGCCTCTCAGCCGAGCTTGGGTGAATGAGGCGTTGTCGCGCTATGGCTCAGCGCCTATTTACAATAACTGGCTGCGCCATTTTGCAATGAATATGCTGATGGATCATGGAGTGGCGTTTAATGTGATTCAGGCCTTGTACGGCCATGATCAACGCGATCAGGAGCTGTTTTATCGTTATTCCTCAGCCTCCTTGTATCAGTATATATGCCATGTCAGCCAAGGCATCGATGAGATGATCAAGATATTGCAGGTTGAGCATTTATCCAGTCCGATGCCAGAAAAGGATAAAGCACATGACAAAGCATGATGTGATTGCTGCGTATATTGGTGAGCAAGTTGAACTGACTTTTCAGCAGATGCTCCAATCGATTGCAGGGCGTAAAAGAAGTACGCCGGAGATTGATAAAGGGCTTGAGAAAATCTGGCTAGATTTTCAGTCAGCGCTGAAGAAATTTTTGAAGAACCACAAGCTTAGCACGGCAACACTCCGAGCCCCTTATCTACAACAGAGCGAAGCCTATTTTTTTCAGCTGAAGGAAGACTACCTGAGCGAAACGCAAGAGGCTTATCCGATTAAAATCATGTCGCTGATATATGAAAATATCAAGCAGCAAGTCGAAGCGGATTTTAATAAGATGTCGGAGGTCATTAAAAAAAATCAGGGTAATACGCTTGAGATCGATAGCGAAATTGAGAAAATTTGGGTGGATTGTCAGGAAGAAATCAAGGCATTTTTAAAGGATAAAAAGATTGCCACGGTCGCGCTGAGAGCCCCTTATTTACAATGGGCTGAAGACTGTTTGATTAAGCGTAAAGAGGCTGATGAAAGCGCATCGGAAGATGCTTATCTGATTAAGATTCCATCAACCATTTATCATCAGATTGCTCAGCAAGTGGCCTTTACTTTTCAACAAATGAAGGAGGCTATTGCAGGACAGAAGGATAGCCAGCAGGAGGTCGATGACCAGATTGCCCGAATCTGGGCGGATTTCGCCAAAGGACTGGAGACTTTCTTAAGGAACAAAGACTTCACCACTCGTGCCAAGCGCAAACCGTATATCAAACACAGTGAAGCCAGTTTTTTAGCCTGTTTAGAACAGTATCAGAATGAGGAACACCAGCCTTATCCGATTAAGCTGCGTCCCACGACGCTGTTTTCTGATCCGCCACCGCGGCAGATTCTCAGCACTGAAGCCAGACTGCGGTTGGGACAGCAGCATTTTCATATTGCCAGAGGACTGAAAGCGTATTGGCGTAGCGAGACATTGCAGATGCCAACAGCACAACAGTGCTTGGGTCATCTGTATTTAAGTCTGATTTATTGTTCAGGCTGTAGTGATCTCACTCAGCTGGTCGCCATCGGCAATCGTCTGCTGGAGGAGGAGAAAGAGAAGGAGAAAATGTGCCATCCGTTGTCTGGGTATTCAACACTGTATCGAAGTGATTATAAAAAAATTACCAATCCACTGGTTCTCAGTTACTGCATGCCACACCGCTATTACGGCAATGAGATTAAAGACAAGAAGATTTATCAGTGGCGGCATGTCTGGTTCAATCCTTATGCACAACTTTTTTTACACATCCTGAAACAGCAAGCAGAGGACCTGCAACCACAACATCCGCGTAAGGTGCTGGAAGCGATTCTGAGTGTGTTCGAGAATCTTAAAAAACAGCTCAAGGTCTCGGAACAGATTGCGGCATTAAAAAAAATCTTGCGATCCGAGGATCAGGATCTCATTGAGATCACTGCACTCAAGCCCTTTCAGCATGTCAACTTGGCGCTAGAAATCAATCCAGACTTGAGTCTGGATATGTGTTTAAGTGAAGTATTGCAGAATCATCTAAAAACCGTGTCTTTAACGGCAGAAGACCAAGGTGTAGCCTGGTTCAATACCTTGAAATCCACGAAAGATCTTGTCAAAGTAGAATATGGGATCCTCCCGTTAGAGACTGAAACAGCCAAACCTGTGGTAATCACGGCACATCAGCAACTGAACGAGCTTCCATTTGAGTTGGATTTTTTTGAACAAGAGCGAGCCCCGGCAGGGAAAAATAAGCAAAGCCAAAGACAACGCCATCAGCAGCAGTTTAAGCAATGGCGCAATATTCAAACCCGGTTGAGTGTAAAGAAGGCAGCCTTAGCGGGCGACAACTATAAAGAATGCAATTTGATAGAAGCACAGTTAAGACTATTGAGCTGGATCTTTTATTTGAGAAAAGAAGAAAAAGAAAACGGCAAGAAATTAAAATTGAGTAGTATCAAGCGTTATCTGAGCAGTTTTGCGAAAGACTATTTCTTTCATATCTATATGTATGACAATGACCTTGAACAGATGAATGTAGAGCACTATGAGCAATTGTATGCCTCCATCCTGAACGGCATCGATGAACGTGCTGAAACACAGCGTGAATACACAGACACTCGCACTCAGGGTCGGGCACAATATGCCTTTGGACGACTGAAAGATTTCCATGCTTTTTGCCAGAAAGAATATCCGGAGAATGTGCCAGCGGTCAGCAGCTTTGACCACAGTGATTTTCAACGTATCCAGTTCTGTCAAGCCAAGCTCATCAGCCCACAGCTGTTTATTCAATTAAAAAAAACAGTCATTCAGAAAATTGAGGCCTGTTCAACTCAAAAAGAAAAAGTCCATTTGCAGCTGTTGCTGCTAATGTACATCCTGGCTTATCGTTTGGGATGTAGACTCAATGAAATCCGGGGGCTGACGCTGGGTGAAATCATTTGTCCTCAACTGCTGTGGAAAGACGATCCAGGCAATCAAACGGTCGCCATACGCATCACCTTGAAAAATAATGTCTATCGACGACTGAAAAGCCAAAATGCGCAACGTCAACTCGATTTGAACGCGGTATTACTGGATGATGAACTGCAAGCGGTGAAAAGCTATCTTCTGCTTTGTTTTCAGCAGCCGAATAATAAGAAGGCGAACGAGCAGCTGGTTTTTGAGATCGGTGGAGAAATCCTGAGCGAGCTGTATATCTCACAAATGACCCGGCTGCTGTTCGATGAAGTCATCAAGCCAGATCATGGCTATACCTTCCACAGTTTCCGCCATAGTGCCGCCACTCATTTGGCAATCACCTGGTTGGGATCGAAAGAAATGGTGATGACCTATACCGACTACAGCTGGCAGCAGGCTAAGTCCATGCGCAAGCATCTGTTCGGTGAACAGGCAATCAGGCATGAAGCGGTGATTCAGCATAAATGGCGTTTGCTGGCCGATTGGATGGGGCATAGCTCGATTGAACAAACGGCCTCACACTACCTGCATACCCTGGATCTGCTGGCGATTGATCGAATTTACAATACGCCCTGTGTAGTTCATCCTGCTGTTCTGAATAGGCATTATGATCGTGAAGAAACTGAAGCGGTGGATCTGAATCGCGACCGCCAACACCGAAAGTGCTTTGAACGTGAGCAACCGGTGTTGGGTATTGATCAGAAAGTACAACCTTATCTGATGCCCAAGATGCAATTCGAGCTAAAGCCATTATCCTACAAGGTCATCTACACGTATCTCAACACATATCAAGATGCAGAGATCCAAGCACCTCATATAGTGGATAACCTAGATATTTGGATTAAGCGTGCGCTTTGGCTTGCTGTAAAATGGCAAGTCCCTTCATTCAGTAAACTTGGATGGAATTTGGACAATGCTGCATCGATCGAGAAAAAGTACTTAAGCGACCTATATGACAAGCAGATCAAAACCAAGCTGAAGCCAAAGAGCCTACAGCTATTTATCGCATTAAAAGATCTTTTAAAGGAGAAAGTTCTGTCAGCTTTAGCTGTATTGATTCAGCATGGCAAACTCAGAAGAAACCAGTTTTGTTTCCAATGTCGTTTTGATGCCCAGCAAAAGCCAAAGATGGGTTGGGAAATGCAGGATTTTATCGAGGGGATGCAGCTGTTGTTACCTGAAGATGTCCAATTACAGTACGATAACTATCCGGTGGATATCACGCAAAAAAGTCGTGAGATTCACGTCTATTTTATCGATCAACAAAGCAATAAAAACATTACATTATCCCTTGCATTTGATTTGCTATTGGAAGCTGTACAACACCCTTCCTTATGGGAATAGCCTAAGCAGATATCGTTCAATTTAAGGGGCCCAGGCCTTTGCTTTGTCAAAATCTGATTTACCAAGCAAAGGCCTGGGTTTCCGCGAATTTGATTTTTTGTTTTAATTATTCTCATGATTTTAATTCATTGAGGCCCTTTCATAGAATTAAAAAATAAATGTAGATAGTGCTTCAAAAAGTATGCTGCATAGATTTTGAGATAAATAGGCATCCTTGGAAGTATTGAAAATACAGGGATTTTTTCGGTTAAAATTTTTAAAAAATAAGCCAGCATTAAACTTGAAACACCACCAGAAAATGAAAAAAGTCTAATTTGGTTTGACCAAAGTAAAAGATACAAATATGATAATTACATTACAGCAAAATCTGTAATCGGGCGTGGAAACCTGAAAATTACTACAGAAGCATTAAAACCGCTTTAGCGGTTTTTTGTGCTTATTATGCTTAGTTTGCCATTATGGTAGGCCAGGCAGGGCAGTCTATGACTGGCCGTCTTCTGTAGTGCGGTATTTCCACCCCTGTTTGGTCTACCTCCATCTCGTGGAAAAGATGGTTGTAGATAGTCAACTCTAAACTACAGGTACTAAACATGAAGATTTTATTATCTAATCCCCCCATTTCTCTTAGGTCTCTTTTGTTAGCGCTGACTGGATATTGACGGTCATTTAATTCACAGCTTTAACCAAATCGAACTATATACATTTTCAAATTTCGTACTTGTGCGAAAGTAGGAAAGTGTTGCCTGGAGAAAATAAGAAATGGGTTCTACACGACTATTGACCAATATTATTCAGCGTAAAGTCATGTTGCCAGAAGAAATGTCACCTTCAATGCAGCGTGACAATTTTGAAGTGGCACTGACTGATTTTGAAAAGCATTCAATCATCAAATGTTTATTTAAGGCGGATAACCAGCGTTCTACGGAATGTTGGAGCGTGCAAGAAATTGCAAACTTTATTGAAGATTGCACAGAAGATCAAAACATCAATTTATGCATTTTGTATTGGAAAGATATACACGGCAATATTTACATTATTGATGGGGCACATCGTCTTTCCTGTATCTATGCGTGGATCAATAGATATTTTGCGGATGAGCAAGTCACTCAAGCACCTAATTTCAATGATCCACAAAAACAAGATATTCGTTACCTCCGAAGTCATTTAGGGGATCTGGCTGATTTTCAAAGAATTTGCACTGATGCTGAATTTGCAGAAAAAAAGTCGAAGTTAGAAGATATTAAAATCAGTTTCAGGCAGGTACTGGGGACTCCGGAAGATGCGCGACGGGTATTTCAATCGATTAACTCAGATACTAAACGTTTAGATAAATATGAGGAATATCACCTAAGAAATCGCGGTAGTGACGCGTATTATGCGATCTATGCCTGTTGTTATATCAATGACAATAAATCTAACCTAGAAGAGCTCCAATATACACGTTTAAATGAGTTGATTGAGTTAGGGGAGAGGATCCACCAGCTACTTTTTTCGACCATTTTATTAGACAATGAAATGAGTCATGGCAAAAAAATTGGCTTGGTCAATGAGCTGATGAATATCATTGCGGGTGATCAGATTCATAATATTATGAGTCTGAATCAGGGGGAGCGCGTTGAAAACCTAATGTCGCATCTGTTGACCATTCTTTGCAGAATAGCGACGCCTGTAAAAAATGCTGGGGTTCCGAGTTTGGGCTTACATCCATACTTATATTTTTATAAGGATCAGCGTTTTCAGATTACTTCTTTTCTTGCATGGTTTTCAATTGTGTATGAAATTCATGAAAGCCGCATGCAGATTCATCATAGAACGATTAGCTTTAAAGAGTTTACACGCGTCCGCAGTAGTATTGAATTCTTGATTGCCAATTTTCCAGTGGCGATCACTGAAACGGTCGGCAAGTTCGGGAGTGGGATTAAAGGCTATGATCGACTGCAAATCGTTTATAAGGCATTTATCTGTTTAAGCCTAGAAATGGATATTGATTTTAAAGATAAAGAATGCCTGAATACCTTCATTTTGTCGATGTCAAAGGCTTTTAAGTACATCAACTTTAACGAGTTTTACTCTGAAAGATTTTTGGGTAATTATGATGATGGGGTTGTAGAGCATGTAGTCGGATATGTGGAATCGATTAGCCCCATCTCTCGATCAAAGCCCAAGGCCTTTTCAGCATTAACCAAAAATTTGCTTAAGCACAATTTTCTGGTGGGTAATCATAACTTTTGCCCCATTTGTGATGGATTAATCTATCTCGATTCTACTGAATCGGATCATCGGATTGCCAAAGCCGCAGGTGGCCAAGGGGTGCTAGAGAATGGTCTGCTGGTTCATCCACTTTGTAATAGAATGAAATCAGATCTCAGCTTAGAAGAGATCAGAGCGGATTTGTTTGGTGAGTTACTGTATTAATCAGCAGGGCTATGATCTTGTTTTCTCAAGTGTATTAATTAATGATAAATCACATGATTCAACTTTTGATACATTCAGCCAGTGTAGCTTTTTTTAATTAAGTGCAGAATCATAGCTAGAACCTAGCTGTAGTTTCTGAATGACCGTCAAGATCCTTAATTTTGCCCATTGATCCCTCTCTGGGCATTTTTTTTGATCAAAATATAACGCTATTCTTGCTAAAAATTGAATATTAATTTTTAACGAAAATTATGTGTAGATAGGTCTAGATAAATTTTATTCCATTTTCTGCAAATTATTGGATAAACCAACCAGCTATTCTTGTTTATGGTCTACCAGTCATTCTCATTCCAAGTAGACCATCAAGATATAAAACTACATAGCCAATTTTGCCGATACCAAACGATTCATACTCACACCACGCTCCGCAGCTTCAAGTGCTAGTTTTTGATGAACCATTGATGGAACACGAACAGCAAACCGTCCGCTATACTTTTTTTCTGAAAGCGGTACAGGTAATTTCTCATTATTGCTGATCATATCTGCTACAACTTCAGCAACAAGATCAACAATCCCTGAGAATGCTTTAGATTGTTCTGCATCGAGCCAAGACAGTGACGGAAATTCGGCACATAGACCAACATACTCATTATCTTCTGCTGACCATGTAACACGATAAGTAAATTGTTTGCTATCCATTTGACACCTCACAATGTTTTAAGTTTATCAAGTGCAGCTAATACTTGCCTAACCTGATAAGGTTTAGCCTTTCCGCTATCATCTTGAAGATTAATACGAGGATCGCCTTGCCACGGTGTTTTAAATACCGTGTGACTACCACTTGTTTGTCTTGGTTCACCAAAATATTGCTTACAAACCTTGAGTAAATCGACATAGCGGATATTTTTTGGATTATTCCGCATTTGTTCTATAAGTTGATCAAGATTTGCCATTTAAATGCTCAATAGTGCCAATGATTAATAGTATCAATATTGATACCATTAATCAAGAGTTTGGCATGCCTAGTGGCTTATACGAACAGAAATGAATGGTAGGGTGCAAATAGGAATAGGGGGTAGATTTACATAGGAATATGCAATTTACTATTCACTCAATTTGTATAGCAGATAAGTCGTAGCAGCAATGACATAACATGACATAGAAAATAATCAAAAATACAGAATTCGGATTTATGTCGTCGATAAAAAAACCTACCAAATTTCGTCTAAAGAGTAGACCTGGTATCTTGGAGCTTGTCGTGATTAGCGTCTCTAAACTGCTATAAAAGCAGTTTAGAATTTTAAATAGCTCACATGAACTAGAAACTTTCTTTGTAATTAAATATATTTTCACTTGGTATCTAAACTTTGATAGAATAAATTAAAACTTTAGAGTTTAAGTGTAAACAATGAGAAAAACTAATATTCGACGTGATAGCTACTTAAAATTTCTGAATACATGGCAAAACCGTGATGTTATTAAAGTGCTTTCAGGTGTACGTCGCTCTGGAAAATCCACCTTGTTGGCGATGTTTCAACAAGACCTGAAAGCACAGGGTGTACAAGCCGAAAACATCATTGCCATCAACTTTGAATTTATGGAATTTGAAGAACTTACCGATTACCGCAAACTACATGATTATGTACTGTCAAAAGTTGATGAAAGCAAGAAAAACTATGTTTTTTTAGATGAAATACAACATGTTACCAATTTTGAAAAAGTAGTCGACTCTTTATATGTTCGGGATTATATCGATTTATATATTACAGGTTCAAATGCATTCTTTCTGAGTGGAGAACTTGCGACGTTACTCACAGGACGCTATATCGAGCAACATGTTTTACCCTTGTCATTCCAAGAGTTTAAACAGTGGCATATTGAAAATAATCAGATCATCCAACAATTATCCAATCGTGATTTGTATGCCATGTACACGCGCAGTAGTTTCCCCTATACGCTTGCCATGACCAGCCAGCAGGAAACCTATGATTACTTGCAAGCGGTCTATGCCATTGTAATGTTTAAAGATGTTATTCCCCGTTTGAATACGGCCGATATTAACTCTCTCGAGCGTGTCGCAAGATATTTGGCAAGCGTGACAGGCTCACCCATTTCCATCAATAAAATTAAAAATACCTTTGTTTCAAGTGGGGTTAAAATCTCATTTGAAACAGTAAAACGCTATATTCAGGGCTTACAGGACAGTTTGCTATTTTATAGCGCCGCACAATTTAAAGTACGTGGGCGTGAGTTATTACAATCCTCTGAAAAATACTATTTAGTTGATGTCGGATTGCGCCGCATTATGTTGCCTGATGCTAATGCTGATCAAGGTCATATTTTAGAAAATGTGATTTATCTTGAGCTTGTCAGACGAGGCTATACGGTCTATGTAGGGCGGGTTGATGAATATGAAATTGATTTTGTTGCTGTCGATACTTTACAGAATTTAACTTATTATCAGGTGGCATTAGAAACTCTCAATGAGGAGACACTAAGCCGAGAGTTACGTCCATTACAGAAAATTTCTGATTCATATCCCAAGTATTTACTTACCTTAGACACCATAGGGACTGAAGCCAATTATAATGGTATTGTAAAAATGAACGCTCTTGATTGGTTGCTGTCTGAAAATAAATAAAGTGGAGTGTAGGCATCGACAATCCAATTTCTCGATCAAAGCCCAAGGCCTTTTCAGCATTAACCAAAAATTTGCTTAAGCATAATTTTCTAGTGGGTAATGGCTTTGTTGCACAAACCTATCTGTAAAGGGTTTTTCAGCGATATAATTTTCAAATGAAGAAGCCTACACACAAAATCTACCGCACAACCAATT
>NZ_JAKZGG010000031.1:0-12160 GCF_022549455.1 Acinetobacter sp. NIPH 1852
TACGGAATTAGGTCGCCCACTTACCCAAGTTACGCCTTAAATTTGGCTCAATTAGGGGCGCTTTGCATTTCAAATCTTTGTGCAACAAAGCCACTCAGGATTTAAAAGAAACAATTGCCTCTCTACCCAAAGGCAATACTCGTACTCCGATATTTGCAAAATCAATTGTTAAGCTATTTGAACAAGCTTGGTTATTAGCTTCTGCTGAGCAAACACCTTTGATTCGCAGTAGCCATTTAATTATTGCACTGCTCACAGCACCTGATTTACAACAAATTGCCTTCAGAGCATCGAGCTTATTTGAGCTATTCCCGATCGATACCATGAAACATAAGTTTTTGGATATTTGTGGTCAAAGTAGCGAACAAGCTCAAATTGAAGCGCCAACAGCATCAACCGAAGCACCAAAAGAAAAAATGGCAACGGTCATCAAAACACCTGCATTAGATCAATACACCATCAACCTCACTGCAAAAGCACAGAATGGACAGATTGATCCTGTTATTGGGCGAGAGTTTGAAATCCGATTAATGCTCGACATCTTGATGCGTCGTCGGCAGAACAATCCGATTCTGACAGGCGAGCCGGGTGTAGGTAAAACGGCGGTTGTTGAAGGTCTCGCATTAAAAATATCGCAGGGCTTAGTTCCAGAAGCATTGAGAAATGTACAACTGCACGTATTAGACATGGGGCTATTACAAGCGGGCGCGAGTGTTAAAGGTGAGTTTGAAAATCGCTTAAAACAAGTCATTCAAGAAGTTCAGGCCTCCACTCACCCGATTATTTTATTTATTGATGAAGCACATACTCTGATCGGTGCTGGCGGCCAAGCTGGACAAAATGACGCAGCCAATCTACTCAAGCCAGCCTTGGCACGTGGTGAGTTAAGAACCATCGCCGCAACAACATGGGCAGAATACAAACAGTATTTTGAGAAAGATGCAGCCCTAAGTCGCCGCTTTCAAGTGGTAAAAGTGGAAGAGCCGACTGAAGAAGTTGCCATCGATATGCTGCGCGCCATGATTCCTGTCATGCAAAACCATTTCAACCTACATATTGATGATCAAGCGATTGTCACTGCTGTTCATGCCTCTCATCGCTATATCAGTGGACGTCAGCTTCCAGACAAAGCGATCAGTGTATTAGATACTGCAGCGGCTCGTGTGGCATTAACTCAAAATGCCCAACCAGTAATCCTTGACCAGTTTAAAGCTCAACAACACAACCTAAAGTTAGAACAGCAAATTTTAACGCATGAACATCAGCAGTTCCCGATCCATCACGAGCGTTTAGAGCTGCTTAACCAAGAGCTTTCGACTTTAGAAAATGAAATACAAGAGATTGAAGCGCGATGGCAACAAGAACTTGCCTTGGTGAAACAGATCCAACAGTTAAACGCGCAAGATGAACATAGCGAAACCAAAGATCAGATCGCCGCGTTAAGAACAGACTTAACCAAGCTTCAAGGACAAAGTCCTTTGGTGTTTGAACGTGTCACGCCTCGAATTATTAACGAAATTATCTCCGACTGGACAGGTATCCCTGTTGGGAATATGGTCAATGATGAAATTAAGCAAATTTTAACGCTTGAAGATAAATTAGCTGAGCGCGTCATGGGTCAGGATTATGCACTAACCCAATTGGTGCAAGGCATTAAGACCTCTAAAGCCAAATTAGAAGATCCAAATAAACCCCAAGGTGTGTTCATGTTGGTCGGGCCAAGTGGTGTCGGGAAGACCGAAACTGCATTGGCTTTAGCCAATGAGCTTTATGGTGGCGAACAACACTTAATCACCATTAACATGTCTGAATATCAAGAAGCACATACGGTTTCCTCTTTAAAAGGCGCACCTCCAGGCTATGTTGGCTATGGTCAAGGTGGTGTACTGACTGAAGCAGTACGTCGTAATCCATATAGTGTTGTGTTATTGGATGAAATCGAGAAAGCGCATAGTGATGTACAAGAGCTTTTCTACCAAGTGTTTGACAAAGGAACTTTGGAAGATGGTGAAGGTCGTCTGATTGACTTTAAGAATACAACCATCTTGCTCACTTCAAATACTGGATCAAGTGCGATTATGCAGGCTTGCTTAAACCAACCTGTTGAAGAATGGCCAAATGCTGAAGACTTGCTGGAACATTTAAAACCAAGTTTATATAAACAGTTTAAGCCTGCATTTATTGGTCGTATGCGGATCGTTCCTTATTTCCCATTGCATGATGAATTACTGGTCAGAATCATTAAACATAAACTGGGTAAAATTGTTTCTAGAATTGAGAAGCAATATGCCACTAAAGTTCAGTATTCTGAAGAGCTCGTCGAACTACTATTGAACCGCTGTACTGAAGTTGATAGTGGTGCACGAAATGTGGACAATATCCTAAACTCGACGGTATTACCTTCACTTGCTACTGAAATTCTTGTTGCTTTAGCTGAGCATAAATTACCGAAACTTATCGTTATTGACGTCAAAGATGAAGATATTAGCTACCAATTAGATCCCGTTGAAAAAGGACCTAAAAAGCGTGCGAGTAGAAAAGCAAAAGCTGACGTTTAAGATTATTGAGATTGAGCCCCAATTGTTATGAATATGGACATATCCCCATTACTTACACCAATTCATGAGCAATCGCCTTGTGGTGATGATTACTCTTTTTCCAATGAGTTTCACACCATCAAAAAAGCGAGAACGCAAGATGATGTTTTGCTTGATCAAGGGGATTGGGTTACTGAACCTAAGCAAGCTGATTGGGATTTTGTTGCATCTACATCTATTGATTTGCTGCAATCTAAAAGTAAAGACATTCGCTTGCTTACGTGGCTTTCTGAGGCTTGGGCAAATCTTTACGGTTTTTCAGGGATTGCCAAAAGCCTAGAGTTAAGCCATCGCTTACTTGAGCAATACTGGCTGACGATCCATCCAGAAGTTGAAGATGATGATCTGGATCAACGGATTGGTTTATTGCAGGGGCTCATTAATCAGTTACCGTTACTGATTAAAAAAGTTTCGTTAGTTGATCACTCCCCTTTTTATCATTTGCTTGATTATGACAATTTTCTCTACCATGAAAATATTCGTCGCAAGCAAAATGATGAATATGACAGTACGAATAACAACACTGAATTAGAGCAATTTGAACAGGCTTTATTGAATACAGATAAAAACTTTCAATATCTAAACTACCAACATTTTAATGAAATCCTCCAGCAATGGTCTGTACTTAAAAATGTTTTGGATGGCTTATTGGGCTTAGATTCACCAAGTTTTGCAGCGATTGACTCAAGTTTAGATACGATTCATATCAGTCTAAAAAAGATCTATAAAACCGATCATTTTGAACAATCTACCCAACAAAGCGCAACCCAAGTCGAAACCCCAAGTGCACCGACAACTCAACCAGTTACAGCTCAGGTTCCAATGACCCACAATCAACTGTCCTTTCAACCACAAGTTCAATCGCATGTTGAAAATCGTGAACAAGCCATGCAAGTACTGCAAGAGATTGCCACTTACTTTCAAAAAAATGAACCACACAGCCCAGTGAGCTATATGCTGCAAAAAACAATTAAATGGAGTCAAATGCCACTACATGAATGGTTGGGTCAAGTTATTAAAGATGAGCATCCCTTACAAATGGTGCAAGACATGCTCGGCGTTCAGCCAAAGAATGAATACGAATAATTACTGGTAAATTGATATGTTTAAAGCAGAAAAAATTCTTTGGGGCGAAGGCTTATTTTTACGTCCACAGCATTTCCAGATCCAAGATACCTATCACGAGCAGCGTTTAAACCATACCATTCGCGCGTTAGTTCCTTATGCTTATGGTGTACAAAAACTCAAGTTTGATCAGGTGCAACTTTCAACCCATATTTTGGCGTTAGAAGAAGTCGAAATCATCTGGCAAGATGGAGAGATTTATAATGCTCCAGCACAAGACCTACTCCCTGAACCATTGCTGTTGGATGATATCAATCTAAAAGGTGAAATGGTTGTTTATCTTGCTTTACCTATTTTACAAGCCAACAAGAAAAATATTTCGGATGGAGATCACTCGCTTTCCAGTCGTTATCATAACTATTTAGCTGAAACGCACGATTTATTTACCGATGCGAGCCCAGCCGATCTCAGCTTATTACGTCGTCGCGCAGAATTTAAACTACTAGAACAACATATTCAGCCAAGTCAAAACCTAGATGGTTTTTTATATCTCGCTGTTGGTAAATTAAAACGCCAAAGTTCAGGTTCTTTTGAGTTGGATCAGAAGTTTATCCCACCCATTTTGCACATTGCAGCGTCAGAAGCTTTAACCAGCAACTTAAAACGAACCCTCAATGTCATTAAAGCAAAGATCAAAACCATTCAAAGCAGCAACCGAGAAAATGAACAAAAACTGATTGAGTTCCGCTCTGGAGATATTGTCTCATTTTGGCTGATTAACGCACTAAACACGTCTTATGCAGGCTTGAATCATTTATTACAGTATCCATTGATTCATCCTGAGCGTTTATTTTCCGAACTTTTACGTTTAACTGGATCATTACTGACCTTTTCGACCAATTATGACGTAGATCATTTGCCACATTACAAGCATCATCAGCTTCAAGAAAGCTTCCAGCAACTGGATGTGATCTTAAGAGACTTATTAGATACCATTATTTCAAACCGCTACTTCAATATTAACCTGAAAGAAATTCGACCATCTTATTGGGTCGGTAGTCTTGAGTCAGATAAAATCACCCGTGATACTCGTCTGTATATTGCCGTTTCAAGTAGCGTGATGCAAACGCACGAACTCATTCAGATCGTGCCATTGCGATTTAAAGTGGGTAGCACCATTGACGTTGAGCGACGTGTTGTGGCTGCTTTACCCGCCGTGCCACTGCACCATTTAATGCAAGTTCCAACGGCGATTCCAGTTCGTTCAGGTGTAAGTTACTTTGAGATTGAACCGCATCACGAGTTATATCAACAGATGCTTGAATCAGAAACCATTTGTGTCTATGTACCTGCTGGTTTTCAAGATATCACGATTGAACTTATTGCCGTAATGAATACCTAAGAGAACAATGATGACTCAACATCCGACGGGCATACCCTCTTTATTTGATGATGGAAAAATTGGTTCAGGTTTACCTGCATCAAATCTCCCGCAAAATAAATCTCAAACGACAAATTTGATAGATCTGCTGCATGACGGATTCTATTTGGTATTTTTAATTCGTAATCGTTATATCCCCTCAAATCCCAGCGATTTTCGTAGCAAAATCCTAGATTTATTAAATCGTTTTGAGCAACAAGCGAAACGACTTCAATTTTCGAGTGATGATATTCATGATGCTAAATATGCATTCTGTGCCTTAATCGATGAAACCATCGCCACTCAACAAGATGCTGCCTACTTCAACTTGCAAAATACGTGGTTGGTTAGCCCTCTGCAGCTCAGCTTGTTTGGTTCACAATTAGCAGGTTATCGTTTTTTTGAAATTTTGGAACAACTACGTAGTCGTGGTAAAGATCGCTTAGCTGCACTCGAGATTTTTCATTATTGTTTACTTTTAGGTTTTCAAGGGAAATATAGACTTGAATCCGTTGAAAGTTTAAATCATCTGGTCGCCCGTGTCGGCGATGAAATTGATTATCTGAAAGGTAAAAAAGCGGCTTTTTCCCCTTTTGCAGCGATCCCCGATCAAATTAAACATATTATCCATCATGAACTGCCATTCTTTTGGATCTTAATATTTTTATTGATGTTTGCTGCGCTGACTTTTGCAGGGCTAAAGTTTATGTTATCCCAACAAAACCAGAGTGCTTTATCTCCTTATCAAAATGTGATTTCAGCACCCGCAGAAGAAGCACATATTACAATCCATTTACCTTAGTTGATGCAGCATGATTCAGGAAAAACCTACCTCATTACGCATATTACAGACGAATAAAAAAAAGACTTTATCTCCTGTAATTTATTTATTCATCGGATTCCTATCAGGAATCATCTTTAGTTTATTGATATTTTTCATATTTTTTAAAGCCCAGTCGCACCAAGAACTAAATGAGACTGAACAGGCAGAAGTGTTGTTGCCGCCCCCAACAAGTACGCAACAAGATTCTCAAAGCACTCACGTGATCGAGTTTACTGCTCAAGAAAGCACTGAATCTGACGAAGATAGTAATTTTACTCAACCACAAAGTAGTGATTTAAATAAATTCTTCCAACATGCTGCGCCACCTCCAGTAAATTCAGGACAACAAACCTCGCCTTTCCCAATTGGACATAATGCGGGAAAAACAGCACAACCAAAGACTCCACAGCTCAGCAATAATAAAAATGGGCAACCTGTGAGTGACAAAGTAAATAAAATAACGACTCAACCAACCAAAACCAATGCAGCAAAGGAGGTTGAGGTTGAAGCCGAAGCACCTGAGGCAACGGTACAAATCAATGTGACCCAACGGCCCTTTTCTGTAAATGAACTGAAATAACCAATGATTTGGTTTATTTCCTTCTGTTTTATTTTGGTCGCTGTGACACTGACGTTGTTAATGTCTTATGAGTTACGCACTAAATGTTCACAATTATTACAGTCACTACTTCCCAGTAGCAGAAAAAAAATCGTCAATGCGATGCAGTTTGCGGAAAACATGCATCAAGCTGCTGCGCCTGAAAAAATCCAATCACACTGGCATCTACAACAGTGGTGGATTTTAATTGCAGGTTTCTTTTTATTTGCCAGTATTCTGATCTTTGCTTTCACACGTCCAATTAATTCAACGCGTATTGAAGCCGAATATTTAAAAGAAACAGACCCTCAGGTTTATGCATTATTGAATGGTGAAATACTCAGCCCACCGCCAGAAGTCGATGTCACCCTAATTCATGATGCACTCATCGAAGCAACACGTATCGAACAAGAATACCTCGCTCAGCACAGCGGTTCGGTTGATGCATCGCAGATAGAAGTACCCATCACTCATTCCCACGGTGCTTTGGATAGCAGCATGGTTGACCGTAAATGGGATAAGATGAATCCTCGTTATAAGCAGCGCTTACTCATGGTCTTTAAGATTATGAAGGAACAATATGGATATGAGCTGGTGTTACTGGAAGGTTATCGTAGCCCCGAACGTCAAAATATGTTGGCAGGAAATCCAAATACAACACGCGCAAGAAGTTACCAAAGCTACCATCAATTTGGATTGGCTGCCGATGTAGCATTTAAACGAAATGGTAAAGTGGTCATCACTGAACGCGATCCTTGGGCGATGAGAGGCTATGAACTATATGGCCAAGTTGCTGAATCAGTTGGTTTAACTTGGGGTGGTCGTTGGAAGTCCATTAAAGACTTCGGTCATACTGAATATCGCATGCCCGGCTTGAAGAAAACCAGAGAAATGGCGGAAATGCTCACCTCTGAAGGTCAGGTCAATAGCAATATTTCTTGACTTTATAACAAAGAAGCCCATACATATGGGCTTCTTTAACTGATTCATTCATGAATTAGATCAATGAATTATACCGATTGCTTCGGGTGTACCATGTTTTTCACAGCTAAGATATCTGCCAAGACTTGATCAGATATTAAGTTCTCAGCTTTAATCAAAGCCAGCACGCTTTGTCCCGATTCGTTGGCTTGTTTCGCAATACGAGTGGTCGTTTCGTAGCCTAAATATGGATTAAGCGCGGTAATGATACCAATTGAATTTTCGACCTGTGACTGACAAAGTTCGGCATTGGCACGAATCGTTTCAATACACTTGTATTGGAACATCTGCATCGCTTTGCCTAATAGCTCGATTGATTCAAACAGTTTAAATGCAATCAATGGTTCCATTGCATTCAACTGTAGCTGTCCTGCTTCCGCGGCTAGAGTAACCGCCAAATCATTGGCAATCACTTGATAACAGACCAAATTCATTGCCTCTGGGATCACAGGATTCACTTTACCTGGCATAATCGAGCTACCTGGCTGACGCGCTTCTAAATGAATTTCGTTTAAACCTGCACGTGGACCACTAGATAATAAACGTAAGTCATTTGCGATTTTTGAAAGTTTGGTTGCTGTACGTTTTAACAAACTCGACAACAATACGAAATCGCCCATATCCGATGTTGCTTCGATTAAATCAGGGGCACTGCTAATGTTTCGCTGGGTAATCTCTGACAATGATGCAATGGCATATTCACGATACAGCGTTTCAGTATTGATGCCTGTACCGATTGCAGTTCCGCCTAGATTAACCACACTTAAAGCTTCAGGCATGATCTGATTTAATTTATCTAAATCATTTTGCAAAGTCGTTGCAAAAGCACCAAACTCTTGCCCTAAAGTCATAGGTACAGCATCTTGTAGCTGGGTACGTCCCATTTTTAGAATATTGGCAAACTCATCCGACTTGGCTCTGAAACTTTCAATTAAATCGTTAAATGGTACGTTTAATTGTTGAATTGCAGTGATTAATCCAATTTTTATGGCTGTTGGGTAGACATCATTGGTTGATTGAGACATATTTACATCATTATTTGGGTGTAAATATTGATACTCACCTTTTAAATGACCAAGATATTCCAAGCCTACATTTGCAACAACTTCATTTATATTCATATTGGTTGAAGTTCCAGCACCACCTTGAATCATATCTACCATAAATTGATCATGATATTGATTATTTAAAATCTGTTGGCAGGCATATTGAATTGCATTATTTTTATTTTCTTCAATTTTATTTAGTTTGAAATTTGCATGTGCACATGCCGATTTCACCATTGCCAATGCTTTAATAAAAGCAGGAAATTGACTCAATTTATTCTGACTTAGATTAAAATTCTCAATTGCTCTTAAAGTTTGAACACCATAATAACAATGTGATGGAATTTCTTTATTACCTAATAAATCTTTTTCAGTCCGTGTGTTAATCTTAACGTTCATTTAAATAGACTCTGCTTAACAATGAATTTATATTAGAGGACAGATTGATTTTTTTCTAATGTAAAAAAATATTACTACATGCATTTTTTGCATAATAGATTATAATGCATATAAGCAGGCGTTAAGGATAGGTTATGACCTTGGAAATTCGATGGATTGAAGATTTACTTGCACTCGAGCAAGAAAAATCGATCTCCCAAGCAGCAGAGATGAGACACGTCACACAATCTGCATTTTCACGTAGAATTCAAAATATTGAAACGGCATTGGGTTTCCAAATTTTAAAACGGCATAGTAAAAATATCGACTTCACCGAAGCTGGACAAATTTTATTGGCTTCAGCAAAAAATATCCAAAACCAACTTGAAACAACAATTAACTATCTAGAAAAAAACATTAAAAACAATGAATTAACAGTTAAATTTGCAGTATCACATTCATTAATAACGCAATTTTTCCCAAGGTTTATCCACGATTTGTCACTCAATTTAGCAGACTTAAAATTAGAAATTATTGCAGCCAACCAGAAACAAGGGATGCGTTTGCTCAAGGATGGCTCATGTGATTTTTTAATTTGTTATTGTGATCAAAAAACGTTACAGCAACTTGACCCTTCCCTTTTCGCTTTCCATAAAATCGTAAAAATGGAAATACTCCCCGTTACCGCACTCAATAATAACCAACCAAAATTTTCATTTGATCAGCTTTTCCCACTCTTGGCTTATAGTAAACAAGCTTATTTAAGAAACTGTGTCGATGAGGTTATTGAGAATAAATTAAATTACCGTACATTATATGAAACAGACAATGCTGGCGACTTAAAAGAACTCGCTTTACAAGGCTTAGGTATTGCGTGGTTGCCAAAATTACTTATTGAAAAAGAAATTAATGAAAAAAAATTAATGATCGTAGATCAGGAAAATTATCATACATTTCAAAACATATATATTATAAGACGTGAAATAATACTTTCAAATCGAATAGGCTACATTTGGAATTCATTAACTTCTCGTTAATTTTAATATCTTTCATATTCCTTTAAATTTATTAAATCAATACAATATAAAAAAGTGATTGTTTATAAACTATATTTTGGATTAAGACCCCAAAAACTAGACAATCACTATAAATAAAGCTTTTTAAAAAACAATATAAACTATTCAATAGACCGCTCTCATAAATATTTTTCTTCACCTGATTGGAGAAAATCAAAAGGCTACAGAATAATGAAAGAAGTCTATTTTATAGGAATAATTTAAATCTTAACTATTATCTGCCAATCGACTGACTGGAATAATTGGTTCAACCATGACTTCATCTTGCTCTTCAACCTCATGCTTATCACCTTCAGTTCGCGCGATAACCGCGGTTGCAATACTATTTCCGATGACATTGGTTGCAGTACGCCCCATATCTAAAAATTGATCAATTGCAAGAATTAATAAAATACCGGCTTCGGGAAGTTGAAACATAGCGAGTGTCGAAGCAATCACCACAATAGATGCGCGCGAAACGCCAGCAATGCCTTTACTTGTGATCATCAAGGTTAATAAAATCAAAGCCTGCTGAGCAAAACTCAAATCCACATTATAGGCTTGTGCAATAAACAACACCGCAAAAGCCATATACATCATTGAACCATCGAGATTAAATGAATAACCCAAAGGTAATACAAAGCTAGTAATACGTTTCGGCACACCAAATTTATCCAAAGCTTCCATCGTTTTTGGATATGCAGACTCACTACTGGCTGTTGCAAACGCCAACATGGTTGGCTCACGAACCGCTCGCATCAATCTAAAAACATCTTTTCTCAAGAAGATATAGCCAAACGAAATGAGGATCATCCAAAGGATGAGTAAACCGACATAGAACTGTCCAATGAAAATACTATAATCAAGAATTAATTTAGGCCCTTGAACTGCAATTGCTGATGCGATTGCTGCAAATACCGCAATCGGTGCTGCTGCCATGACATAGTCGGTAATACGGAACATGACACGACATAATTCATCAATGATTCGACCAATGACTGAAGCACCCGTTTGATGCTGTACATACGCTAATGCTGAACCAAAGAAAATTGAGAACACCAAAATCTGCAAAATTTCATTATTTGCCATCGCTTCTGCAAAACTACGCGGGAAAATATGCGTAATAAATGTCTGCAAGCTTAAGCTGGAAGCACTCACGCCAACATCCACAGCTTCTTGTGGAATACTGAGATTCATACCTGCCCCAGGTTGGAAATAATTGGCTAAGCCCATCCCAAGCAAAAGAGAAATGAACGATGCACCAATAAACCAAGTCATTGCTTTGAAAGTAATCGATCCGAGTGAGGATGATTTCCCCATTGAAATTAGACCTGAAACAATGGTTGCAAACACCAAAGGTGCAATAATCATTTTAATTAATCTTAGAAATACATCGGTAACGATCTTAAAATAACCCGCGATGTCTGTTGTTTGTGCAGTGCTTAAAGTGCTATGACATGCCCAGCCCACTAATATTCCTGTGATCATCGCAATCAGAATATATTTGAGCAGTTTTTTTTGATTCATAATAGTTATTCCTTCCCTATTTCACTTTGCATCAAAATCACAAACATACATTTGATTTTTGATGACGATCCATGCTGATCTCATCAGATAGGCTGTGCCTTTCTAGAAGCACAAACCAATTGACTCAACAATTAGCAGAGGAAAGTGTTACTTTTTTTCAAAAAAAACGACAATGCAAAAATTAAATATTTCATGCAAAAAATGCATAATTTTGAGTGTTTTTTGAGTGATATAAATGAAATAAAATTCAGATTCAAAGCTCAAATAAGCAAGACTTGGTAGATGAAATACGAGTTATATTTATTTGATAAATTAAGTAAATTTTTCACACCTTTTATAATGATCTTGTAAAAAAGCGCTTTAGGATAAACTCGACAATCACGCTTCATGACATGCTAAATTGACTCCCCACTACAAATAATGATTCTGCATCTATAACTATTTACTGGAGAACATCGCCATTCATTTTTTATTTTAATCCGCACTCAAAGATTTACTCTAATCCAAGTACTTTTTATATGGGATATAAAACTATAGATATAAAAAAAGTCCTTGTTTACACAAGGACTTTTTGAATTTGGCGGAAGCGGTGTCCGTCTAACAGTAGTCCTAAGCAATCCAAGATAATATTATAAACATATATTTTTCAAATATTTATTATTTTTATTAT
>NZ_JAKZGG010000032.1:0-11202 GCF_022549455.1 Acinetobacter sp. NIPH 1852
CAAGTCATGACAGCTGATAAAATAGAGCAATGGGTGGAGAGAGTATCAAACCAATTCGGAAAAGAATACATGTTTACTTTTTAATGACAGCTTACTGTTAAATGTTTTTTAGTAACAACCCGATAAACGGCGCCCCTCAAGGCATTCAGTCCAACAACACACAAAGATAAATAAACATTTAAAAAATATAGTTATTTATAAAAATCAAACACTCGAATTTTGATCCCAATGGTCAAAAACAAGACCCTTTGTCTACTTTCAATAAAGTAACCATAAAATGTAAGCAAAATTTTTCGTTCCTCTCTCAGTATCAATAACATTGACATTTATTTCCCAAGCTTTTTTGATCATATCAACGAAATGTCCGTCTATTTTTTATTCTAAATCACTATAAAGTATCACGAGCATTTTTTGATTGTAGTACAATCCTCTTTCCCAAATGTAGATGTATATATTTTCATTTTATGTCTTATTTTAAACAAAAGCTTAATACAGAACTTACATCTGCATTTGACCTTCTCTCCCAACTTTATGATTTGACGGGTTTGGTCTATTTGCATGACCAAAATTTTCCAGTGATTGCTTTTTTACCTAAAAAGTTTCTAGTATTTCAACAGTCCATACTTCAACAGTTTCATCAAACTACATTCAATCAATATCAATTACACCCAAAAGCAACAACCGTTACCGAGTTCTCAAGCTTTGATCACACCACTCCAAGCTCTCAGCAAAATGTTGCATTTGATGGTGGATATATTGGTTTTTTCAGCTATGACTACAGTGCCAATCAGCATGTCAATATTTCCAGCCACCCTCAACCCAGCTTTTTCTTAGGTCAATACTCAACTTTTTTGAGATTTCAGGACAATGCTTGGTATTTTCATAGCCGTGAAGAAAATGCTCAGGCTATTTATGCGCATATATCTAATCTGATTGCTCAACCAACATCTAAGAACCTGTCCGCACTTACTTTACTTGAAGCATCCCACCCTCGCTGGTCAAAACAACAATACCTAAATGCATTCCAACACGTTCAGGAATATATTAAAGCGGGAGATTGTTATCAAATTAACCTCACCCAAGAGTTCAAAGCGACTGCTCAAGGTTCGTTATTAAATTCTGCACAAGCATTATGGCAGCTCACACACGCACCTTATGCAGGCTATCTAAAAATTAATGATTTTGAATTACTCAGTTGTTCTCCTGAGTTATTTATTGAATTCCAAAATAATCGAAAAATAAAAACCCGTCCCATCAAAGGAACCATGCCACGTTTTAATGACCCTCAACAGGATCAGCGGTCTAAAGAAAAACTCAGTCGCTCAGAAAAAGATCAAGCTGAGAATGTCATGATCGTTGATTTATTACGAAATGATTTAAGTGTTTACGCTGAGACAGGTTCGGTCACAACCACCAAACTATTTGAAATCGAAAGTTTCAATCAAGTGCATCACATGGTCAGTGAAATTACCGCGACCTTGAAAGAAGAAATCAATCCTATGCAAATGTTATTGTCTGCCCTACCTGGTGGTTCAATTACAGGAGCACCTAAAATTCGTGCCATGCAAATTATTGAGGAACTAGAAGGTGCGCCGCGCGGTGCTTATTGCGGTAGTTTAGGATATTTTAATTTTGATGGAACAGGTCGATGGAATATTTTAATCCGCAGCATTCAAAAATATCAAAACGAATTATCCATGTGGGCAGGTGGTGGTATCACCATCGCTTCTGATGCCGAAGCTGAATATCAAGAATGTTTTGATAAAATTTCTGCCATGCTCAATTTACTCAACACATGGCAGAAAACAGACCTCTAAATCAAAAATAGATTTATAAAATATGCGTTTTTAGCGTACCCACTAAACGCTTATTTTGTTCATCTGTACCAATCGTGATACGCAAGAATTGGTTAATCCGAGGTTTATTGAAATAACGGACCAAAATCCCATGATCACGTAGTTGTTGCATCAATTGAGCCGCATCATGTTTTGGATGCGTGGCAAAAATGAAATTGGCTTTTGATGGCAATACCTGAAAACCTAAAGCCGTTAACTCACTGATCAACTTTTCACGACTGTCTATGACTTTTTTACATTGCGCCTCAAAGTAAGCCTGATCCTCAAAGGAAGCAACAGCGGCTGCAATGGCAAAACGATCCATCGGATAGGAGTTAAAACTATTTTTTACTGCTTCAAGGGCAGCAATCAAATGACTTTGTGCAATGGCATATCCAACACGCAAACCAGCCAATGAACGTGATTTAGACGTCGTTTGGCAGACCACTAAGTTTTCATATTTATTGACCAACTGAACAGCAGTTTCAGCACCAAAGTCGACATAAGCCTCATCAATCACAACCACTCGATTAGGATTTGCTTGTAAAACCTGTTCGATTTGATCCAAACCCAAAGCAATACTGGTTGGCGCATTTGGATTGGTAATAATCACCCCACCATTCGCTTGCTTATAATCTGCAACATCTATTTCAAAATTTTCATTCAATGGAATTTGCTTGGTGTGAATGCCAAAGAACTGACTATAAACAGGATAAAAACTATAAGTAATATCTGGATAAAGCACAGCTTCTTTTTGAATAAAAAATGCTTTAAAAATATGTGCTAAAACTTCATCTGAACCATTTCCCACAAAGACTTGTGCAATCTCAACATTTTGCTGTTTGGCAATCGCTTGCTTCAAGGCTGTTGCGTCAGGGTCAGGATATAGGCGCAATGCATCGGCTTGATTTGCCAAAACAGCTTGGACCGCCGCCTCAACTCTCGGTGATGGCGGATATGGATTTTCATTGGTATTGAGCTTTAATAAGTTCTGAATTTTGGGTTGCTCACCAGGAATATACGGTTCCAATTCACGAACTTCAGGACTCCAAAAACTCATTTGTTCTGTTGTGATATTTGACATTTTAATTCTCTAATAATCCCCTCTCCTATGAGGAGAGGGTTAGGGAGAGGTTTTAAATTTATTGATAACGATAACGTGCTGAACGAGCATGAGCATCTAGATTTTCCTGTACCGCAAGCACATCCGCAGTTTTCGCCAAAGGTTTAACACCTTCCTGTGAACACATGATTAGGCTAGAACGCTTTTGAAAATCATAGACGCCAAGTGGAGACGAGAAACGCGCCGTACCTGACGTTGGCAAGACATGGTTTGGACCTGCACAATAATCACCAATTGCTTCAGGCGTATAGCGCCCCATAAAGATTGCACCAGCATGACGAATCTCTTTGCTCATCTGTTCAGCATCATCTAAACAAAGCTCTAAATGCTCAGGTGCAACTTGATTAATCAATTCGATTGCTTCTGCACGATCTTTAACGAGAACCAAAGCACCACGATTTTGAATCGAAGTTCTGGCAATTTCGGCTTTTGGTAATTCACTTAAATGCTTTTCAATGGCTGCATCAACAGCATTCAAAAGATCTTCATCAGGTGTAATAAAAATGGCTTGGGCAACCGTATCATGTTCCGCTTGTGACAACACATCCATCGCAAGCCAATCCGGATTATTTTCGCCTTCGGCATAAACCAAAATTTCTGAAG
The DNA here is from genome assembly GCF_022549455.1 of Acinetobacter sp. NIPH 1852. Lineage (NCBI taxonomy): Bacteria > Pseudomonadati > Pseudomonadota > Gammaproteobacteria > Moraxellales > Moraxellaceae > Acinetobacter > Acinetobacter sp. NIPH 1852. The sequence goes on from NZ_JAKZGG010000032.1 coordinate 3,562, forward strand.
GCCCTGCGATCATATCAATACCGACTTGACCAAATACGGCTCTTTTTGCCGCTGCAACAAAACGATTTCCTGGACCAGTAATTTTATCTACTGCTGGAACAGTTTGTGTGCCATAAGCCAAAGCGGCGACAGCTTGCGCACCACCAATTGTAAATACTCGACTCACCCCAGCTAAATAAGCTGCTGCTAGAACCAATGGATTTAACTCACCATTGGGTGCCGGAACAACCATAATGATTTCAGGAACACCTGCTACATGGGCAGGAAGTGCGTTCATCAATACAGAAGATGGGTAAGAAGCTAAACCACCGGGCACATAAATTCCGACCCGGTCCAGTGGTGTGACTTTTTGACCTAAAGTATTTCCTAACTCATCAATATAAGTCCACCCTTCTTGCTTTTGAGCTTGATGGAAAGCACGAATACGCTTTGCAGCAAGTTCTAATGCATCACGGATTTCAACCGTTAATCCCTCAAATGCAGTTTTAAGTTGTGCTTGAGTCAGCTCTAAATCGGAGAATTGATGCGCGGGATGTCGATCGAACTGTTGCGTTAATTTAAGCACATGATCATCACCATGCTGACGAACATCAGCAATAATTTGATCTACAGTTTGTATTAATTGAGGATCATTGACAGTTTCAAATGCTAATAGCTCAGCAAATGTCTGTTTAAAATTTTGATCCTGAGTCGATAAACGTCGCATCAATTTACCCACAAGGCGAATAAGAGAGCGCTAAGTTTACTCTTTTTCACCCAATTTGTGGATGCAATATCAGCCTAAAAAAATTATGAGATAAAATTAGTGTGCCGATGAGCAATCCAATAGCATTACTCACCAAAGAAACCACGACAAACTAAAAAATATTTTTAAAATAAAACAATCCCTTAAAAATTATTTTTAGATCCTTGTCACAAATTTGAATGCTGATTCGTCAATCTAAGAACCCTATTTGTTCATATCAGGAGTTTTAAAATGACGAACAGTAATATTCATCCGCAAAAACATTTACCAAGTGCAGTACATCATCTTCATCAAGTACACAAAAATATTGATGACTTAGCCTTGATCGAACGCCCACTTTATCATTTAGTTCTGTTAAGAGCTTCACAAATCAATGGATGTGCTTATTGCGTAAAAATGCATATTGCCGAAGCATTGGCAGATGGTGAAACCCAATCACGTCTAGACCGCCTCATCGTATGGCGTCATTGTGCAGACTACAGTGACCAAGAAAAAGTTGCTTTTGCTTGGGTAGAAGCATTAACGACACTACACCCGCAAACAGATTATGCGTCGCTGCGTTCCAACCTATTAAAATATTTTAACGAACAGCAAATATCTGCTTTAACTTTATTGATTGGCATGATTAATTTATGGAATCGTATCGGCATTTCACAACATTAAAGATGATGCAAAATCAACAAAATCTCACGACACACGATTTAGATCTATTTCAAGCAAGCCGAGCATTCTTGTTCGGCCTAGCTTATCGTCTCTTAGGTTCAACACATGACGCAGATGATGTATTACAGGATATTTTTCTAAAATGGCAAATGCAGCCTAAAGAGGAAATCCTCAATCCCCAAGCTTGGCTTACTTCGGTATGTACTCGTCATTGTATTGACTTGCTTCGTTCTCACCACAAGTCACGGACTGAATATGTGGGTACATGGTTACCCGAACCGTATCAACATACGGAACAGATATCGATTGAATCTGATTACACCCTATCTACTGCATTTCTTTTAGTTCTTGAAAAACTATCCCCCAAAGAACGAGCTGCTTACTTACTGCATGATATTTTTAATCTTAATTACCAAGAGGTTTCTGAAATTATTCAAGAGCAGCACAGTTATTGTCGGCAATTAGTAGTACGTGGAAGAAAACGAATTTCAGAACAACCAAAGGTACTTTCGACATTACCAAGTTCACATCAGATGACTTTACTAAATGCTTTTAGAGATGCCATTCACTCGCATAATCTTGATCAACTTAAAAAGCTTCTGAGTGAAGATATTCAGCTTGCTGCTGATGGTGGCGGTAAGGTTTCAGCTATTCCCCAACCACTCATCGATCAGCCCAGTGTATTACGCTTTTTTGAGCGCTTGCTCTTTCAGGCTTGGAATGAGCTTTTTTGGGAAATATGCCATCTCAATGGCAATATTGGTTTTAAGCTATATGATCAACAGCATAATTGTGTGATCGCGATGACATTTGCATTTGATTGCAACCAGCAGATTCAAAATATCTATGTTATGCGGAATCCCGACAAACTAAAAAATAAAAGGCCAACCTAAGTTGACCTTTGTACAGAATAGGCGCTTTTATTTCGAACGTTCTTTAATCGCCTGTTCAAGTTGAGTCAGGATTGGGTTTAATAAAGCTTGTTTACGTTTGAAACTTGCTTTATTAACGATTAAACGCGAAGAAACCTTACAAATCTCCTCTAATGGCTCTAAACCATTGGCACGTAAGGTATTTCCTGTATCGACCACATCGACAATGTAATCACCCAATCCAACGAGCGGTGCAAGTTCCATTGAACCGTAGAGCTTAATCACATCCACTTGCTCACCTAAACTTGCATAATATTGACGTGTTAAGTTGACATATTTGGTCGCGATCTTTAAACGCCCTTTCGGACGTTGCATTCCCACTTTACCCGCAGTCATTAACTTACAATTGGCAATTTTTAGATCAAGCAATTCATACACATGTTGTGCGCCATGCTCCATCAATACATCTTTACCCGCCACACCAAAATCTGCTGCACCATTTTCAACATAAGTCGGCACATCCGAAGCACGTAAAATAAGAATACGTACTTTTTTATGCGTAGTTGGAAAAATCAACTTACGCGACTTTTCTGGATCTTCCAGTAAATTAATGCCTGCATTTTCAAGTAAAGGTAAAGTCTCTTTTAAAATACGACCTTTACTGAGTGCCAAAGTTAAACCATGATCAAAATTGCCCATTACATCAAAATTTGGATCATCGTTTCTTAAGTCATTCATCCTTTTACTCGCTTAATCTGAGCCCCTAAACTTTGCAATTTTTCTTCGATATGTTCATAACCACGATCAATATGATAAATACGATCAATCAGTGTCTCACCCTCTGCAACCAAAGCTGCAAGGACTAGGGAAAATGAAGCACGCAAATCAGTCGCCATCACAGGTGCAGCTTGAAGTGTCTCTACTCCAGTTACAACCGCGTCATGCCCTTCGACTTGAATGTTTGCACCCATACGAGACAGTTCAGGTACATGCATAAAACGATTTTCAAAAATTGTTTCAGAAATCGTTGCAAAACCACGACCGATTGCATTCACCGCCATCAATTGTGCTTGCATATCTGTAGGGAAATCTGGATGCGGTAGTGTTCTAAAACTCACAGCTTTAGGACGTTTACCCTGCATATCCAACTCAATCCAGTCATCACCACAAGTAACTTCTGCACCCATTTCTTCAAATTTTTCCAATACCGCTTCTAGCAATAAAGGATCAGTATGCGTGGTTTTAACTCGACCACCCGTAATCGCAGCAGCAGCTAAATATGAACCCGTCTCGATACGGTCAGCAACCACAGCGTATTCACAACCATGTAGACTTTCTACACCAGTTACAACTAACGTATCCGTGTCTAAACCTTCAATCTTCGCGCCCATTTTAATCAGCATTTGCGCAAGATCAGTAATCTCTGGTTCACGAGCAGCATTACGAATCGTGGTTACACCATCAGCCAATGCCGCAGCCATTAAGATGTTTTCTGTACCACCGACAGTAACCATATCAAAAACAACTTCGCCACCTTTTAAGCGACCATCAACTGAAGCATGGACATAACCATTTTCAACTTCAATTTGTGCGCCTAAAGCTTCTAATGCTTTTAAATGCTGATCAACTGGACGTGAACCAATCGCACAACCACCAGGCAATGAAACCTTAGCATTGCCATAACGCGCCAACAATGGACCAAGCACCAAAATAGAGGCGCGCATCGTTTTTACAAGTTCATAAGGTGCAAATTGGTTATCTAATGTCGAAGCATCAGCACAAACCGTTTCACCCTCATAACTCATGGTGATCCCCAAGCCAGCTATCAGCTCAACCAATGTATTCACATCTTTTAGATTAGGTACGTTGGTTAGCGTAATCGGAGAGTCAGCAAGGATCATTGCTGCAAGTAAAGGCAAAGCTGCATTTTTAGCACCAGAAATGCGCACTTCGCCCTCGAGCTTAACACCGCCCGTGATTAAAAATTTATCCATTAATATTTATGCTCCGAAAAGGCTTGCTTTACGCCATTCGTCTTTTGTCATTGCGCGAATCGTAACAGCGTGAACTGCACCACTCGCAATATAAGAATTCAGGGGTGCATAAACAGCCTGTTGGCGAGTGACGGTACGTTTACCTTCAAACTGGTCATCAACAATACGAAGGTCAAACTTGCCAGCCTGTCCGCTCACTGCTACTTCTGCTTCAGGAAAAGCTTCTTTTAAAATTTGCGTGAGCTGCTCACTATTCATTGCCAAGACCTCTTATACAACCATTGGTGTAAAACGCGCTATTTTACTATAACTTTTTCATATAATTCAGTAAGCGTTTTCTTTTTTTATCACTAAAAAAAGAGGCTCTATAAAAAGCCTCTTTCACTCAACTTAAAAATTAAGTCAAGATTGCAAGTTCATGTTGATAAGAACATTGTATTTTTCTATGTTTTGCAAGCTGTCGCTTTAATTTTTCTGTTAGTTTTTTTATCGAAGTATACATATCATCGGCTGTCGCCTGTGCAAACAATTCAATCCCCGGCAGACGTATAATTGCTTCTGCAATATGGTTTGCACTCCCTTTATGTGAACGTTTATCAACTTGATGATCTTTAGCCAATTTGATCTGCATACTATTTACCTGATCTAGATGCTTGGTCATTTGACTAAACTTTTCTTTAATATTCTCTTCAATTGCAGGTGTAATGGTTAAATGGTGTCCACGAATCGTTATTTGCATAATTCTATCCCTCACCTTTTCTTAGGATACGAAAACATCGCCCAAGCAATCTAATGCATATAATGTGGTTCAACACTCATTAAATCATCTTAGCGAGTCCTCTAGTGATTATTAAAAAATTCATTATTTGGTCATAATGAATGCCTAGAATAGTCACACCTTGAAATTCAGATCAAGACTTTTCTTTCAGAAGATGATGGAATATGTAACGATTCACGATATTTTGCGACGGTCCGTCGAGCGACCTCAATTCCTTCTACCTTTAACATCTCAGCAATTATATTATCCGACAAAGGTTTACGTGGATTTTCATTCGAAACTAATTTTCTAATCATGGCTCGAATCGCTGTGGAAGAAGCCTCCCCACCTGCCGTTGTTCCGACATGACTTGAAAAGAAATATTTCAATTCAAAAAGTCCACGTGGTGTCAGCATATATTTATTGGTTGTCACGCGAGACACTGTCGACTCATGTAGTTCAACTTCTTCAGCTACATCACGCAACACCAAAGGCTTCATCGCCTCAGGTCCCAACTCTAAAAATGCTCTTTGATGCTCAACAATGCACGTCGCGACTTTTAATAGTGTTTTATGACGCTCATCAACACTTTTAATGAAATTTTTAGCCTCCAACATCTGATTGCGTAGATAAACATTGTCATCACTTTGATCAGCACGACGAATCATACTGGAATAAAAAGAGTTGATTCTCAACTTTGGGATGACATCAGGATTAAGTTGCACCTGCCAGTGTAGATCTTTTTTAGCAACAACGACATCTGGAACTTGATATTCAGATTCTTGCTGATTGAACTCTAAACCAGGATAAGGTTTCAAAGTTTTTAATAAATCGACTGCACTTTTTAACTGCTCTTTAGATAGGCCTGTTTGTTTTAACAACTTATTTAAATCATTTGCAATGAGCAGCTCATAACTCTTCAGAAGCTTCTTTGCTTCAGCCACATAAGGAGATTTCTCGTTCAAACTTTCGAGTTGAATCATAAGACATTCTGCAAGATTGCGTGAACCAACACCAACTGGATCTAAATGTTGAATATGTTTTAGAACTACAACGATTTCATCTAATTCAACCTCTTCCTCACTATCCATTTCTTGCAATATGCGCGTTACAGCAAACAGAATTTCATCTAAATCAGCATCTAGGAATCCTTTATCATCTAAAGAATCTACTAAACAATATGCAATCAACTTATCTATATTAGAAAAATGTAATAAATTAACTTGTTCTAAAATATGTTCTTTTAGATTATGTTGAACCTGTCTATTATCTTCTCGTTCTTCATACTCAGGTGATCCTAAAGCTGTAGACTGATGGGTGTAAATATCATCCCATTCTGTATCAACAGGTAAATCATTTGGTAGATGATCAGCATTAAGTTCTGTTGTTAAATCCGCATTTTCCGCTGGCTCTAATGTAGATAAGCTTTCTGTTGTGCCAATCTCTTCAATTTTTTCCAGTAACGGGTTACTATCTAATTGTATTTGTACTTCTTGCTCCAACTCTAAACTTGAAAGCTGTAAGAGCCGAATTGCCTGCTGCAATTGAGGAGTTAGCGATAAACTATTCGTAACTTTCAACCCAACAGATAATCTCATAAAATCTTCCTTCAAAAATCAAGCAAAAAACATGCCTATAAAATTATTTATAACATAAAGAAATGTTTACGCATATAAGGAAAAAAGAAATTCAACTTATTTTATCACTAGGATTTATCAAAATAAAAATTTTTATAGAAATATCAACAAGGTAAAATATTTGAAACATTCATTATTACGATTAAAGACTAGTAATTATAATCGGTATTAGACTCCCCTCAAAATCAAATGATCTCAATAAGCAAATACAGGAAGAGAAGTTCATCATATCTAAATAATATTTTATAGATGAATATCAAACAATTCCATTACTAAAAGAAATGTAGATTGAACATGATTATGTCTTTTTTTCCAAAATTCCTTATACACGGGAGGCAATTCTTCAAGAAATAAAAACCATTGCCTATCATGCAATACCTTACTTTCTGGCTGTAAATAATTTAATGCTGCGTAAGCCCATTCTGGTTGTAATGCTTCATTAATGCACCTATTCTCCAATACAGTGTCATTACACTTTTCTATATATTTTAATAACCCTGCGTAAGATTGTTCCCCTCCAAGGCGAGCAAGACATATACATAAATGTTCTGTACGATTCGGATACTGTAACAGTCTTAAAAGGATTTTATCAGAAAATTGATTCATCTTTCTTAAAGCAATTGTCCACACTCCAACTTTTTCAGAACGCCACCCTTCATTAACCATCTGTATAATTTCAATATCTGATAATTCTAAAGCACAACTTGTAAATGCTTTCCATAGAACCTTTCGTTTTGCTTCAGATATTAAAATAATATTGCCATTCATAAACTCCAAATAAAAAGGCTGAACATATTTAGGGTGATCCATCCAATTAGTCATTCCTTAATTACCTTTATTTTAAAATTCCAATTTTAATTTATATTTTTTTCATTTCGCAATAAAAAACCTCCCAACATAAGTTGGGAGGTTTTGAATTTAAAAGCTGGCGATGACTTACTCTCACATGGCAAGTGCCACACTACCATCAGCG
>NZ_JAKZGG010000033.1:0-10105 GCF_022549455.1 Acinetobacter sp. NIPH 1852
AGCAAAGCCAAGATAGGTGGTGGAAAATTTAGGCCATTGCGCGCAATTGAAAAACCTTAGCGTGCTATATTTTCCGTTTCCTGAGACGACCCCTACAAGGGCCGTAAGCCGTCACTGACTCCTGAACAAGTGGCTCTGCTGCATCAACGTCTTGAATCTGGCGACTACAAAACCAAGCGAGCATTGGCGAAGGAGTTTGGGATTTCTGCGCCAACGCTGTATCGGTATCAGTAGTAGTTCCAGCTATTTGATATTATTTGTCTATCTATTGAAAATTTTTCTGAGTAAAACAGGGTCGGCATCCTGAACTGAGCTTGCTCCAATTTTATTTGCTGCTAACCGTAAACAGGAATCGACCGATACAAACCAACTTGCCATCAAGTAGTAACTGAACCGATACTGTCGTAATGCGCCGACCCGCACGAACAATACTGGGGACTGCCTGTAACGTACCTATAAATGCTGGCCGCAGGTAATCAAAGGTCATCGTGGAGCATAAGGGCAGCTCATTATCACCACGCTGACGGGCAAGATAGGCGGCGGCGGCCACTTCACCAAAACTCGCGAGAATGCCGCCATGAAACGTGCCAATCATCGGGTTGCCGATATGCGAATCACGAAAGTCCATAAAGTACTGTATTTCTCCATGTTGCATTTCCTCACGAAAACCTAGAAAATCGACAAAAGGCTCGTCACACAATTTTAGTGGGGGTGTTTCCGCGCTCATCTGATTTACTATACTCATATCACTCGCCTCGCGCTTCATTGCTGTCAAAAGAGGGTCCCATCGTGCCGATTGCGAAAGAACCAGTGACAGTAGCCAGTAGCTCACCACTGTCTTCTGCAACCGCTCGGCCCGTGATAAAGGCCACCGTATCGGTTCTACCAATGCAATCCACTATCGCCTTTAAACCTACCGCAGAGGGAATACGTCGCAAAAAATCGACACGCAAATCAATAGTGGCAATCGGCTCTAACGACCGCAATGACGAAAAAATAGATAAGCCGCAAGTCGTATCCAGCAGCGTCACCAAAGCCCCTCGATGCAGTGAGCCTTTACGGTCAGAGAGTTGCTCAGAGAAGGGCATCGTCATCTCGGCATGACCATCGCTCACTGCACCAACACTAATATTGAACATATTGAATAAAGGGTGATTAGTACCAAAAAACGCCTTAGCCATGGTCAGGTGTGCCGTGTTATTACTGTCCATTTTTGAACTCCCGCCATTGCTGGCTGATTTTATTGCGAAAAAATTAGCGGCACGTCTCAAAGTGCAAGGGCGGCATCTGTATAATTACGTTCGGCCTGCATCACCGCCACAATGGCCTCTTCAATGGCGGCATATGGAAAGTTTGTGCTTTCCGAGGCAGACTTCAAACACATGGCTAATGCCGTCCATGCTTTTTCGCAAGCCCTCATTAACAGGGGCAGTCGATATTGCTGTACACTTGCGTCATAGTGAACCGCTTCATCAAGGAATTCAGCGTACATTTTGCGGAAGCCGCCGCCACCTGTGCCACGCTTTTCAATAATTTGGTAGGCAAATCGGGTCGTCCAGTGCCAATCGCCTGTGGCTCCCCAACGACTCAGTTCGGCCAGCCATGTTTCCAGTGCCGATATGCCACTCACAGCTAATGACTTGGCGTTGTCATGGATGACACCGGTAATCATCTCGGGGGTAATTTCGCCTTGAAACGCGGTGGGCGTGAACATATTGCCATAGTGAATAAATGGGGGCTGTGTAGAAAAACGTGCGCGGGTCAGTGCCTCTCGCGTCACCGACAAAACACTCGGACGCTCGGTATCGGTGACAAATACCGCACCTGTCTCTGGATTTCTCGACCAAGCGGCTATGGCGTGACCGGGAAAGTGCGTGCTGCTGTTGAAGTAAGGTAAATAAAAAATATCCGTCAGCAACAGGGTGGGGTGACCCGCATCCAAACATTTCTCCAGCGCGGTGGCTGCCGATTCGGGTGACTCGAAGGTTTGCCACTCAAAGGGTATACCGATACTTTCAAATACGCGCGCTTCAAACCCCAAAGACCGCACATGCACTAAAAATGGCACAGGGGCGTCAGCCATTTCCAAATAGGTCACGCCAAGCCCTGAGCCTAATCCAAAGCACATGGCCTCGGAAATATTCAGCCCATTAAACTCGAGCAAATCACGAATTGCGGAGCTGCCACAATGCCTCCCGATGGCGTGCGTGATACGGGATGGAGTCTTATAGTTGGTCACAGGTTTTTTGCCTCTTCGTGAAAATCTGGATTAAGGATGCCTCTTGTCATCATCTGCCATATCGCATCCGCGATCTGTTCAAGATTGTACTTACCATTTTCTTTATACCAAGTGGCAGCCCAGTTTATTGCTCCTAGCCCAATCAGTCTTAACAGATCTGCATCCACATCGTTTCGGATACAACCATAAGACTGCAGATCATCAAGAATTGTCTGCCAATATCGCTCGTATCTGTCTCTCTCAGCAATAATCTGCTCACGTGCGACTCCATGTACCGAGCGCCACTCAAACAACAACACATAAACCATATCGTCACCCGACATAAGGATATCGACATGTGTCTGCAGTGCCGATTGCATTTTTTTGAGTGGATCTTGAATCGCGGAAGTCGCCTCAACAATCCTGTAAATAGTTCTCTCAATAGCAAGCCGCATCATATCAACCAAAATATCGTCTTTACTACGATAGCGGTAATGCAGACTGCCTGGAAGAATACCACAAGCACTGGCAATTTCTCGCACACTGGTACGCTCAAAACCCTTTTCTCGAAACAGCTTGGCAGAAGCGGCTAATACTCTCTCGCGGTCAGCAACTTCGACTCGCGTAGATTCACTACTCAACATAGTTTGACTCATAACATTATATCAATAAGACAGGTTACTCGACTTGGTCAAGTCGAGTCGAGTCTTTCACGGTCTCTCCTGATCTATACAGCTTTTGCAATGGGGACATTAAAAACAATTCGTGACGCTTCCATAGGGTCTTGATGCTTATCATATTCAGCCAGCCAAGAATTAACCTTTTCTGGGATTTCGGTGTCGCTAGGATGGAAACCTGGCTTAAACCAGTCCAGATAGCGTGGAATAAGTCTGGTAATCAGGCCACGTGGTCCATAGAGGCGATAAAATCCCTTAGCAAGCACCAATGGCTGACCTTGTAGTTTGTCAATTTTCAACATATGCCAAAGAACTGAGCCAACCACCGCATGTACCAGTAGCGTTCCGATAATCAAAGCAGATGCGCGGGTGAAATACCCCCCACCTGCCGCTGTTTCGTAAACATCAAAGGCTACTGTTTTGTGTTCGACTTCTTCTACCCCATGCCACATGAACATGGCACGCATTGCGGGATGAGCATTCTTGAACATCTCACCCTCACCCTCCATAGCACCCTCGCCTAGTACAGCAGTAATATGTTCAAAGGCAGCTGTCATGGCCAACAGATACTTGGCGGGCAGGTGTTTTTGGGAGAGCCGAATAAATAATTTGAATCTTGCGATGACCTTTTCGACATGAATGCCTTGCGACTGCATCACCGCATTATACTGGTCATGCACAATGCCATGTTGCGCTTCTTGGCGAAAAAAGTTTTTGATATCTTCTCTCAGTTTAGGATCTGTGACCAGATCCTGATAGTTACGCACCGACTGAATAAAAAAACGCTCTCCATCGGGGAAGTGAATAGAAAGTGCATCAAAGAAGCGTGTTAACACCGGGTCACCGTCGTTCCAAAAAACTGGAACATCACTTAAATCAAACCGCGGCTTACGTGGCTGGATATTGATCATATGAGTCATGGCGAGAGTTTCCTTGTAAAGGCATCGAATGTCTGTAAACCTGCTATCACATTTGACCTTGAGCAATATTTTTCACCTTGGTCAGGCACAGCAAATATCACACAAGAATTCAACGGGTATTGGTCAAATGACCAAATGCATATTTTGAATATATATTGGTCGATTGACCAAATGTCAAGCCTGTCCTCAAAATTTGATAGAATGAGTTAACAACGCAGCAGGTGAGCCAGATCATCTTTGACATCGAATATAGCTACCAGACCTTTTGGCAGAGGTGTTTTTTTAATGTTAGTTTTTTTACATTAGAGTGTGTTGACGTTTGAAAATATTGATTGCAAATTGGAGGCAGACTCAGAGAATTAAAGCTCTCCCCATCCGAGTCCACCATGCCACGCTTTATGCTGAACGACCAACATTGAGCAAAGATTTCTCCTATGCTCAAGCAACAGGACATTGATCACAAACCAAATTTACGGCTCACCGTAGAAGCCATGCTCTACAGAATGTGGGTGAAATGTCCATGGCTAGACCTACCTCCTGACTGAGTTTGGTCAGCAGCCTAATCTCTACAAAAGATACAACGACTGGTCAGCAAAAGGTTTTTTCCAAAGCATACTCAGGGTTTTATCTACTGACTCTGATATAGAGTAGGGGTTATGGATAGCAATTACGTCAAGGCACATCAACATAATGCACGTGCTGCAACTCACGATCAGGAGGCGATTGGCTTAAGTCGAGGTAGCAAGACAAGTAAGATCCATCTTGCCGTAGATGGGTATGGATTACCCATCGTGTTTGCGATCACGGGTGGTGAATTACACAAAGCCAAAGCTGCACCTGACTTGCTCTCACAGGTATCTATCGATGCCATTCTGATTAACATCTGAATCAGCGTAATGCAAATCTAGCCTGATGTAGTTTTAAGCTACCCCATCAACGCCTGTACCGCAATCGACTCATCCGCCAACCGCAGTGGATCGACCGCCGTACCAGCCGTGATCAGCTTTTTGCTTAGCATAAACTCCTGCGGACGATTCACACAATCCGCCGCAATCAGGCGACCCGCCTGCAAATAAAACGCTGCAAAGCTACGCCTTTGCTGCACATCACCCCGAATCACGATCTGATCATACCCCTGACTGAGTCCCGCAATCTGCAACTTTAGATCATACTGATCTGACCAAAACCAAGGCAAACTCTTCGAGGTCCGCTGTAAGCCACACAAGGTCGCCGAGGCAATTTTGGCCTGTTCATTGGCGTTTGGTACCGACTCCAAGCGCATCCGCCGCTGATAAATCGGATTAAACGCATTGGCACAATCCCCGATGGCCACAATCTCTGGCGCACTGGTACGGCAATACTCATCAATCACAATACCATTGTCCACCTGCAAGCCCGCGTCCAGCGCCAACTCGATATTCGGTACAACCCCGACCCCGATGATCACCAGATCTGCATCGAACATCGAACCATCGGCACACAGCACCGCTTGCGCCCGCCCCTCACCCGTGATCGCCGTGACCGACACACCGGTATGAATCGTCACACCCTGTTCGCGATGAATCCGCGTATAAAAGTCCGACACTTCCGGTGCAGTTACCCGCTGCAAAATCCGCTCGGCGGCTTCCAAGACCACCACCTGCATGCCCTGCTCGGTCAATGCGGCGGCTGTTTCAAGACCGATATAGCCACCACCGATCACCACTGCTTTGCCGTTGGGTTGTACAAATGGCTGGATAGCCTGTACATCGCTGATATTTCTAAGATAATGCACACCTGCCAAATCAGACCCAGCCAGCGACACCGTCCTGACTCGTGCACCGGTACACAGCGCCAACTGGTCATACGCAAGCGTACTGCCATCTTGTAGTGTCACGCTGCGCGCTGCCCGATCAATCGCAACCACCCGCCCGTGCCGAAATTCGATCTGATTTTTTTGATAAAAAGCGGCTGGCCGAATCAATAACTCATCGACCAGTTGTGCACCGCATAAAAAGGTCTTGGACAACGGCGGTCGATGATACGGCAAATACGGCTCATCGCCGATCACCACAATCTCGCCCTGCCAGCCATCTGGCCGCAGACTTGCCGCCAACTGCGCCGCAGCATGACTTGCGCCAATGATGACGATTGTTTGCATATGAATTCACTCAGTTCATGGTTGATGCACAGCATCAATTGTTGCCGACGACAGTTGCAAAATGCCTCTGTCGCCTATTTTGATACCTACGCTTTGGCAGTCAGTTTGACCATCATCTTGGCATAGCCGCGCACAAAGTTAGACTGCACCAACTCTGGCTCACCCAATACCTCAATATTGTCGAAGCGAAGCAATAACTCCTCCCACAGAATCCGCAACTGCATCTCGGCCAAGCGATTGCCCATACAGCGATGCACACCAAAGCCAAATGACAAATGATTGCGTGCACCTTTACGATCAATCAAAAACGCATCTGGCTGTTCAATCACCCGCTCGTCACGATTGCCCGAGGCATACCACATTAAGATCTTGTCGCCCTTACGGATGGTTTGGCCGTGCATCTCGATGTCTTGCTTGGCGATGCGACGCATATACGCCAGTGGGGTCTGCCAGCGAATGATCTCGGACACCATATTTGGAATCAGGCTCGGTTGGTTTTTCAGTTTGACAAACTGCTCAGGAAACAGGTTCAGCGCATATACCCCGCCGGTCATGGAGTTCCGCGTGGTGTCATTCCCACCGACAATCAGCAAGGCCAAATTGCCCAAAAACTCCATCGGACGGTGAATCAAATCCTTGGTATCGTCATTGCTCAGCATTAAGCTAATCAAATCAAATCCCATCGGCTCACCTGCCGCTTGCTGAGCCGCCTTGGCATGCCACAGCGCGGCAAACTGCTTGGCCATATCAGCGGCGGCATTAAAAAGCACATCGTTGTCGCTAATCTCACCGCCCGTGGCTTCTGCGCTGCCCGCCAACGTATCAGACCAGTACACCAGCTTGTGCCGCTGTTCATACGGAAAATCTAACAAGGTCGCCAGCATGCGTGCGGTGATTTCTTTGGACACCCGCTCCACCCAATCAAACGGCGTATCGAGCGGCAAATCATCCAAAATCTCTTGTACCCGACTGCGGATCAGCCCTTCCATTTCTTTTAAATTTTTCGGTGCGACCACACCTTGTACCGCTTGACGCTGCACATCGTGCTTAGGCGGATCCATTGCAATAAACATTTCCACATCCAGTCCGGCGGGCGGCTTGCCAATCACAATCACCGGTTCCGCCGAAAACAGCTCGTGGGATTTGTCCACGAACACAATATCGTCATAACGGGTAATCGACCAAAATGCACCGAATGGACTGCTTTTTTGGTAATGAACAGGACGCTCGTCGCGTAGCCGCTTAAAGTATGACTGCCATTGATGCTGTCGATATAAAAACGGATTGCTCATATCGATGTCTTCGAGCTTGAGCGTGGCAACATCGGGGATTGGCTTTTCTACAAAATCAGGGAACGGTTGCGCCTGTGTCACCCGTTGCTTGACCTTTTGGAACACCTGCATGCCTTTCACTTGTAAATGCATGGGTATCGGCAGCAGGGCTGAAATTTGGTTTAGTGTGGCTTGCATGTTTTTCATGATTCATTCCTCAATGATGATGCTTAACAGCTGTTGAAATCTGCCGTCACTACATTTGAAACTCAGGCAAATGCACCACCATGCCATCCATTGCATCGGACAATTGAATCTGGCACGCCAAACGAGACGACGCCGTACCTTCTGGTACCATCTCTAGCATGCGCGCCTCTTCGTCATTGGGCTGTCCTGTCGCCGCCAGCCAAGCACCGTCAACGATCACATGACAGGTTCCACAAGCACATTCGCCACCGCAATCTCCATCAATGCCGGATACGCCGTGATCGATAGCCAGTTGCATCAGCGACTTGCCCGCTTCGATGTCAAGTACGGTGGCGGTACCGTCATACTCGATCAATGTAATTTGACCCATTATTACTACTCCTGTGTGGTATACGGTTGCTGGTGACGCCGATGAAAATAGCCATCCCTCTTTACTCATAATAGACATGTATCCATACTGCTTACAGGTCTCTTGTTGACAATATAGGGTCATTAAAAGACGATTATGGCGCTGTAGCCCCATCGTCGATTGCATTTTTCTAGTCGATGTTCTTTCATACTGGTCTGTTATTGAGGTGTTTGAGCCATGTTGCATCCAAGTCTGCTGACTGGTCTCGCCAGTACAAGTGAATCTGCTAATATCCCCTGTAGCTATACCCGTCTGATTGGCCGAGAGCTGGACTTGCAGGCGCGTGACCTACCTAAACTATTAAAATTCACCACGCTGACCGCTGAACAACTGATGCGTGACGACACGATGATCACGGCCAGCCAACAGATTCAAATCTTACAAAATAGCTTGGAGTTGTCCGCATCCGATCAGTTTGGCTTGCGTTTAGGGCAGCGGCTCACGCCGTCAACACATGGCTCGATGGGCTTTTTAATCAATAGCAGCCCGAACTTATTGGCCGTGTTACAAGCGTTTCAAACTTTTTTGCCGACCCGTATGAGTTTGATTAGGCTCGAAACACACACCAATGCTGAGTGGACGACCTGCTTGATTTTCTTTGAGCAGACCTTGAGTCATGCAGTACATCGGCTACTGTCCGAAACTGTTGCGGTGATTTTTTCGGAATGTGCCGAATTTATTGTTGGACGACCGCTGACCGAGGCGGTGATTCAGTTTAGCCATCCCGCCCCCGATCATCATGCCTGTTACGCGGATTATCTTGCCGGTACCTATCAGTTTGATCAGCCACAACTGTCGATCCGAGTGCCGACCGAGTTGTGCTTGATTGCCAATGCATCCGCGCAGCACGATAGCTATCTGCTGGCGATGCAACAATGCGAAATGATCCTCAACCGGCTCAAGACCCAACAACACAGCACCACCTACCAAGTGCAAAAAGCCATGCTGTCCTATCCGCTCGGGCAACTGAGTGAAGAGGATCTGGCTGCAGCCTTGTTTATGAATAAGCGTACGCTGGCCAGACGTCTGGTCAAAGAGAACACGAGTTACCGGCTGATTCGAGATCGGATTTTATCTGAGAAAGCCAGTAGTTATTTACATGACCCTCAAATATCGGTCGAGGCAATTGCCAGCTTACTGAATTACCACGACTCTGCTAATTTTCGGCGCGCGTTTAAACGCTGGTTTGGTGTATCACCAAGTGCTTATCGGCGAAAAATCACCCATCGGCAAGAAGAAAATGACCTGAGAGAATGAGGTTGTTCGTATGATTGTTAATACGTTGAAACATCAATACGCCCTAGAAAAATACCTTAAAACGCTATGTCAGAGATGGCAATCATATGGCAGCCCTCCACTTCCAATCCGATAACCTCAACTCAACCCAACGCTTGCAACCCGCTGTGAACTCTGTAGAGGTTTTAATTCCCATTGCAGCCCATCCACCGTCAATGTCTTCAGTTAGGGGTCGTCTCAGGAAACGGAAAATATAGCACGCTAAGGATTTTCACTCCGACTTCTTTTAACGATATCCAACACGGTATTTTTGCTTAGATTGACCAGCCGACCGACTTGTCGATAAGAGTGTCCAGCAGACACCAACTCCAACACTTTAGGTGCCAGACGATCTGACTTGGTACGTTGACCAGGACGACGACCAAACACAACGCCACGCGCTTGTGCCGCTGCTACACCAGAGCGCACACGTTCACGTAGTAAATCTCCCTCAAACTCTGCTAATGCAGACATCACAGAAGCCATGAGCTTTCCCTGAGATGTGGAAAGGTCAAACTGCAAACCTGTTTGTGCCACCAGAGATACCCCGAAATGCCCAAGATTGTTGACGCTCACTTAATATTGACCAGCGATGCTCGTTGAATATTGACCAGGCATTTAAGCAATGTAGCGTACTACACTGCTGTGGATAAATCGATCAATTGCTGTTGCTTTTTCTTCACTGATCGACGGTTAAAATAACTCTCCTTTCTCTGCTTCTCGTTTCTTTATACGCTGCTTGGCTTCCTCCGTGCTTTGCTTAAAACGATAGGATTCATTACCCGTTTCGATGATATGGCAATGATGAGTCAGTCGATCCAGCAGTGCAGTCGTCAACTTAGCATCACCAAATACATTGCTCCATTCCGAGAAGCTCAAGTTCGTCGTAATGATAGGGGTCGTCTCAGGAAACGGAAAATATAGCACGCTAAGGTTTTTCAATTGCGCGCAATGGCCTAAATTTTCCACCACCTATCTTGGCTTTGCT
>NZ_JAKZGG010000034.1:0-9458 GCF_022549455.1 Acinetobacter sp. NIPH 1852
AATTTGGCGGAAGCGGTGAGATTCGAACTCACGGAGGACTCACACCCTCGTCGGTTTTCAAGACCGGTGCATTAAACCGCTCTGCCACGCTTCCATGTGCGTAAGAATACAAAGCTTGTTTGCTTTATTCAAGGAATATTTAACTGCAATGTATTCAAATGCATATTGTTTCATCAATTATTAAAGTCGAGCAGCCAACTCTGCGCCATCACGAATCGCACGCTTGGCATCAAGTTCGGCAGCTAACTTAGCGCCACCAATAATATGATAGTTTGCAAAAGTCTGTTCACCCTCTTTAGGCATTAAATCTTTTACTGACTCTTGTCCAGCACAAACCACAATCGTATCAACACGTAATAGCTGATCATGTCCGTTATGCTCAACCCATAAACCTTCATCTGTTACCGCTTTATATTGCACGCCACGAAGCATGCGTACAGCATGTTTTTTCAATTGTGCGCGATGTACCCAACCTGAGGTTTTGCCTAAGCCAATACCAAGGGGGGTAGTCTTACGTTGCAATAAAAAGATTTGGCGTACAGGCATTTCAACTTCTGGACGCTGCATACCACCTTCAGAAATATAATTCGGGTTTGGATCAACACCCCATTCACGCTGCCAATCAGCAAGTGGTTGTGGCTGAGGTTGATGTGCTGGTTTTAATAAAAACTCCGATACGTCAAAACCGATCCCCCCCGCACCAATCACTGCGACTTTATGACCAACTTCTGCCCCTCTTAATACTTCCGCATAAGATAAAACTTGTGGAGCGCTACTGCCTTGGATTTTTAAAGCGCGAGGAACAACACCCGTTGCCACAATCACTTCATCAAAACCTTCACGCTCAAGTTGTTCACGGCTGACTTGGGTATTCAAACGTAAATCAACGCCTGTTTGTTTGAGCTGAACTTTAAAATAACGAATGGTTTCGTGGAATTCTTCTTTACCCGGAACAACTTTGGCCAAATTAAACTGACCACCGACATCGTTACTTGCTTCAAACAAAGTCACAGCATGTCCACGACTGGCTGCAACAGTTGCCGCTGACATCCCTGCAACGCCACCGCCAACAACTGCGATACGTTTTGGTTTTTGCGTTTTGATATAGACCAACTCTGTTTCAAAAGCAGCACGAGGATTGACTAAACAAGTTGCACGTTGATTTTTAAAAGTATGATCTAAACATGCTTGGTTACATGCAATACAGGTATTAATTTCATCAACACGATTGGTCGCGGTTTTATTGACCCAATACGCATCCGCTAAAAATGGACGTGCCATTTGCACCATATCGGCTTTACCAGAAGCGATAATATCTTCTGCGACATCAGGCATATTGATACGGTTTGACGCAATCACAGGAATAGAAACATGCTGTTTAACAAATGCGGTATAATCCACAAATGCGGCACGAGGAACAGAGGTCACAATAGTCGGAATACGTGCTTCATGCCAACCAATCCCCGTATTTAATAAAGTAACACCAGCTTTCTCTAATGCTTTCGCAACTAGAATAACCTCTTGCATGGTATTACCGTCATGCACTAAATCCAGTAGAGATAGACGGAAAGCAATAATAAATTTTTCGCCAACTTTTGCACGAATTGATTTAACAATTTCCACCGCAAAACGCATACGATTTTCAATATCACCACCCCAACGATCAGTACGTTGGTTGACATGACGACTTAAAAATTGATTCAGTAAATATCCTTCCGAACCCATAATTTCAACGCCATCATAGCCTGCTTTCTTCGCTAAACTGGCACAACGCGCATAATCATCAATGGTATCTAAAATATTTTTATTGCTCATTCCACGCGGTTTAAATGGTGAAATGGGTGATTTCACTGAACTTGAAGACACCACAAATGGCTGATAACCATAACGACCCGAATGCAAAATTTGCATTAAAATTTTAGCGCCATGCTTATGTACAGCATGCGTGACCAGACGATGATGCGGAATATCAACCAAACTGTTCATCGTACCACCAGCAGGTAACAACCAACCTTGACGGTTTGGAGAAATCCCACCTGTGATGATTAAGCCAACACCACCCTTCGCTCTTTCTTCAAAATAAGCAGCAAGTTTAGGGTAGTTAAAGAAACGATCTTCCAAACCTGTGTGCATAGAGCCCATCACCACACGGTTCTTAATGGTGGTAAAGCCTAAATGTAATGGTTTTAAAATATTTGCATAGCTAGTCATGGTATTCCTTCTCTATTTTTTGGCTTTGCAACTTGTTGCATAGTACTTTAATACTTTTTTGGCATTTTGGGATGACTCTTTTTCATATTTTCGGTGTTGAAAGTGTCAATTTTGCATGAGTATCTCAACAATTTTTATTTAAATAACAAAGCAGAATAATGACTTACAAATAGACTTCTTTCATAAATACCTTTTTGATTCTCACTATAGGAGAAACATAAAGAGATGTAAGTCATTATGAATGGGATCTCATGCATACAATGCTTATGCAATCCTTTGAATAAATTAAAATAAAAATCAGCCATGTACAACATAACTGATTTTTTATAAAAAAGTGAAATGATCTTATGCAGGTCGATTAAGTAATGGCACGATTTTTCGGTATTTTCATTTTCAAAGCACTGATAAAAATTCCTAAGCAAATAAACGCCGCGCCAATTAAAATATTGACTGTTAATGGTTCATGCCAAACTAAATAGCCAAATAGCAAACTTAAGATTGGAATACACATAATTGAAATTGAAGCAATAAAAGTATCGACCTGACTCACAATCCAATTCCATAACACAAAGGCAAAACCTGTCCCAATCACAGCAATATAAAACAGCATCGACTCATTTAGAGGATTCAGCCAAACTTTAAAATCTATCGGTTCAAAGATTAAAGCCCCCACTAAAATGGCACTCCCTCCCATCAACAATTGCCAAATTGTGAGTTTTACTTTGTCATAAGTAGCAAAATTCTTTTTGATATAGACCGTTGCCATGGCCCAAAAAAAGCCAGAGAACACCAAAACGACTTGTCCCATCAAGGATACATTCATATGTAGATGGTGGAGTTGTGGCCAAAGTATCGCAATCAACCCTAAACTGCCAAAAAACAAACCCAAAATTTTCTGAGCATTTAAACGTTCATTTAAAAAATAATGCGCTAAAACCCCAATGAAAATTGGCATGGTAAACACCAAAACAGCGGATAGACCTGAATCAACAAATTGCATCGCAAAAGTCTGTGTCGCATAGAATCCGAAACAAATCAATAAACTTGAAATGATCAATGACCTCCATTCACCCTGTTTCGGCAAAATCGATTTTCTGAGAATGAATTGCACCATCATCAAAGTCAAAGCAGCAAGAATCAATCGCGTAGAAATAAATAAGAATGGCGGAAAGACCAGTAAGCTATGTTTAACCAGTCCCCACAACGATCCCCAAACCAGACACAGCAACGCGATTGCACTGATGACTCTAATATTCACACATTTTACTCAACAGATGGAAAGTATGGCTAGTTTAAAAAATAAATGACATCATGAATAATGCTATGTTTTAATGTATACATCATTTTTTTTAATGCCATTTTGAAAAATGATTTTCTCCATTTTTGGAAATAGAGTTCTTTCATAAGCATTCAACCCCGCTGTGTATTTCTCGCATCAGGGGAATGAGCAACGATTGAAGTTCCGCAAGGGGTTTATCAAACGCGCTAATGCATGAGTTGTCATATTGAGGATAGAGCGTGAATATTGACATTAACGATATCAGATCATTTGTCACCGTTGCTGAACTAAAAAGCATTACGGCTGCGGCAAATAAGCTTAATTATTTACAGTCTAATATGACCGCTAAAATTAAAAAAATTGAAAATCATTATAAACGTCAGCTGTTTATTCGTAAGCCCAAAGGTGTTGAGCTGACTGAATCAGGAATGAATTTATATACTCAATATAAGAAAATGATTTTCACATGGGAAGAAACCGAAAATAAACTGTATCAGCAAGAGAACTATTTACGTTTCGGAACCAATACCAGTTTAGGTGGTATGCGTTTTTATCCCTCGTTCAGTCAGCTCTATTCCGCCTACCCTGACCTTTCTATCACCATGAAAACGGGTGCTACAGGTTTTATTGAAGATGAGATTTTACAAGGAAATCTCGATATTGCTTATGTACTCGGTCACCCCACACAAAAAAATCTTCAATACATTCAAAAAGCCAATGATCAACTGGTGATCATTGGTAAAAATGTCATCAATCACGATAATCTTGAGGATTGCCTCAATCATCAGAATATTTTGCTTGCTTCAGAGGAATGTTGTTATGCCACGACACTGAATAACATTTATGCAGACTATCAACTCAGCAAAGGTGAGTTAACACATATTTATGATCATGAAGCTTTAGTTCATTTTAGCCAACTGGGTATGGGTGTCTCGATGATTGCCAAATCTCTAATTAAAAAGTTTAATATTCAATACTATATGGAGACACCTGAACCCTATCGAGATATTGGTTTATATCTGATCGCTCGTCATGATCATGTATTTACCCCGATTGAAAAACAATTGATCGGCTTAAATGATTCGCTCTAATTTAGGTTGATGATTTCGAGAAATCAATATGCATATTAAACCTAAACATTTATTCCACGGTTCATCCCAACATCTTGAACGACTGCAACCCACTCAAGCAGTGGGCGATGGACTAAAAGACTCTGCAATGGCTATCGACAAAAAGTGTGCTACCACTGAAGATTGAACAAATTAATCCTTCCGATTTTAAAAAATACATACGCCAGTTATAAAAACGAAAATATCCGTCCTCACAACCATTGGATGTCGCATTTTTTAGCGTTCTGATTTGCTTGGCATGGGTTACTTGAAAATTGCGATTAAGATTAAAGCAATGTAACCTCTAAAAAGGTTTAAATTTTCCTTAAGATCAACTCGATTTTACAAAACCATGACGCACGAAAAGTGTTACAATAGTTCCGATTTTTGATTATCCAAGACCACCTGTTCGGGGTCTTATTTATAATGTTAGGACAAGCAATGACTGATAATGCAACTATCTTGCAGCACGTACCTGTAGGCAAAAAAGTTGGGATTGCCTTCTCTGGTGGTCTCGATACTTCAGCGGCTTTATTGTGGATGAAACAGAAAGGCTCAGAGCCTTATGCTTATACCGCAAACTTAGGTCAACCTGATGAAGATGACTATGATGCGATTCCAAAAAAAGCAGAAGCTTATGGTGCAGTCAAAGCTCGATTAATCGATTGTCGTTTACAACTTGCCTTGGAAGGTATTGCTGCGATTCAATGTGGTGCATTCCACATTAGCACTGGCGGTGTTCCTTATTTCAATACCACGCCGTTAGGTCGTGCAGTGACAGGTACGATGCTTGTAACTGCAATGAAAGAAGATGACGTCAACATTTGGGGTGATGGCTCTACTTATAAAGGTAACGATATTGAACGTTTCTATCGTTATGGCTTGTTGACCAACCCAGATTTAAAAATTTATAAGCCTTGGTTAGACCAAAACTTTATTGATGAGTTAGGCGGCCGTGCCGAAATGTCGCAATTCTTAATCGACAACGGCTTTGACTATAAAATGTCGAAAGAAAAAGCTTACTCAACTGATTCAAACATGTTGGGCGCGACGCACGAAGCTAAAGATTTAGAATATCTTGATGCTGGTATTAAAATCGTTGATCCAATCATGGGCGTTGCATTCTGGAAAGATGATGTCGAAGTTCTGCCAGAACAAGTGAGCGTGACTTTTGAAGCGGGTACTCCTGTTGCTTTGAATGGCAAACGTATTGATGATCCTGTTGAGCTTATTTTAGAAGCCAACCGTATCGGTGGTCGTCATGGTCTAGGTATGTCTGACCAAATTGAAAACCGTATCATCGAAGCAAAATCTCGTGGCATCTATGAAGCACCGGGCATGGCGTTATTACACATCGCTTACGAGCGTTTAGTGACGGGCATTCATAACGAAGACACCATCGAACAATACCGTATTAATGGTTTACGTTTAGGTCGTTTACTGTACCAAGGTCGTTGGTTTGACTCACAAGCACTGATGTTACGTGAAACTGCTCAACGTTGGGTTGCAAAAGTAATTACAGGTACTGTGACTTTAGAATTGCGTCGTGGTAATGACTACACCATTATGAACACTGAATCTCCTAACCTCACTTATGAAGCTGAGCGTTTAACCATGGAGAAAGGTGATTCTATGTTTACGCCGATGGATCGTATTGGTCAGTTAACCATGCGTAATCTAGATATTACCGATACTCGCGCTAAACTCGGTCTCTATACAGAATCTGGTTTACTCGCTGTGGCTCAAGGTTCAGGTTCTGCGATTCCTCAACTTGAGAATAAATCAAAATAAGTGATTGATAAATAAAATTATCCCACTTAAAAAGGCTGAATAATTCATTCAGCCTTTTTTATTCACCAGAAGAAATATACATAAAACAAAATCATTCCATTTATAGAACAATATGTCGCAATAAAACACTATCTAGCATCATTATGAACCGATAATATTATGCTTAAGCAAAACATAATAATTTGGAGATGCAAGATGAATGCTTATCTACATCGTAGTGAAAACCGTGGTCATGTCAAAGCAGGCTGGTTAGATACTTATCATAGTTTTTCATTTGGTAGCTGGTATGACCCTAAATATATGGGTGTTAGTGCCCTGCGTGTAATTAATGACGATACGGTTGCCGCACATAATGGTTTTGGTACTCATCCCCATGACAATATGGAAATCTTAACCTGTGTACTTGATGGTACGATTTCGCATAAAGACAGCATGGGAAATGAGGGACAAATCAATGCGGGTGAATGGCAGTTGATGAGTGCAGGTACAGGTGTGACCCATAGTGAAATGAATAAGCATGATAAAGCCGTGCATTTATTACAGATTTGGATTCAACCCAATGTGCAAGATGCTGAGCCAACTTATCAGCAAATTCTGCTCAATCCTAAAGATCATCCAAACCAATGGCATTTAATTGCTGGCGATGAATCTGCGCCCATGTTGATTCGTCAAGATGCTGAAGTGAAAACTGCGGTGATTGAGAAAGATCAACATTTGGAGATTGCAGCACAGAAAAAAGTAAACTATGTGCATGTGATTTCGGGTGAAGTAATGATTGCTGATCATTTGGTTAAAGCAGGTGATGCTTTGCTCTTTGATGAAACCGCAACGATTACAGCACTGCAAGACAGCCAAATGATTTGGTTTGATTTACCGTAACCCACTGTTCTAGATTGTAGACATTAAAAAAGCCCGATTTACGGGCTTTTCTACAACCTTGAACATTTTTAAAAACGATCAGAACCGTTTCGTTCGTTGTTAGCTGTTGTATACGGGTTTGTCATATCTTTGTTCATTTAGGCAAGATCGCTCTTGAATCCCAAATAGTATATGACTTCCGTATTGTTTAAATTATCACCATTTTCAATTCGGGTCAAGAGGTTTGGAATATCACTGAAATTTAAAAAAATAAGCAATAAAAAGACTGATAAACTTTGACTTAACAGTCTTTTTTCAATCTTGGTAGGTATAAGCAGACTCGAACTGCTGACCTCTACGATGTCAAGATTGCGTCAAAAGCGATCTAATCAATTGAATAATAATAAAATAATGATCATTTTTCACCTAAAATTCAGGTCAAAAACTGCTTACCTAACTTCAATAAAATCAGTCATTTAGAAATTCATTCCCCGAAAGTTTTTCGAGCGCTTTTTAACCAAACTTGAAAGTTTACTCTATAAAATTCGGGGATAAAATTACAGTAATCTTAATCTTTCATTTATGGTTAAATTCCATTGATGAGCATCCAACTTTCTGCGTAATGCTGCTTTCTCAGATTCATCTACATAACCCCAAGCGACGAATGAACCATCTATGAAATAGTCGTGGACGGATGAGGCAACATTAGGATTAATTTTACGGATAGCATCACCGTACTCCTTCCACCACTGGCGACACCAAATCATGCAATGTGCCAGTGCAATCGTATTCATGTCTGCCGTTCTATGTTCTCTATGGCTAAACAGAGCAATCAGATGATGGACGTATTCAACCGCTATAGGAATCTGATCAAGTGAGATCTCATCTATACCTTTCACACTAAAACGTTGGTGTATTAGTTTGTAGGCATCAGAAAAGTTAAGGTGTTTTGATTTCGCCACAAGCATATTCACTGCATCATTTAAAACCACACGTTCTGTTTTATGGTTCTTAGTCTTAGGTTGTACTTCCCTATCCAAAATGTCTAAAACCCATTTGCGGAATTCTTTTGCGACAGGTGTACGAGCAAACATCGCAATCAAATGACATCCACGTAATGAAAAAACTCTAACTTCTCGTTGTTGACCCTGCAACGTCATTTTGACGTTACGGGTCATTTGGTACGAGAACTCATCCAAATTACGCTCATATATTTTATTTACTGCATCACCTCTCGCATATCCTAAAGCTTGACCAAGCTCACGAGAAGTAATCCACGCCTGCTGATCACACTCTACAATATTAAAAGTTGTTTCATGGAAAGTTAGTGCTAAACTAGCCATATCAATATCCTCATAGGTATTGGTAAGTGCCCCGCGATCCGCCAAGATTCTTCGGGGCATTTTTTTGAAAATAATGTCCACTGGACATATTGCAAATATATATGTCCACTTGATACCATGTCAACAGAATTTATTAGGACGATGTCATGGGTAAACATTTAGGTGTTGCTTATAATTTGCGTTTACCGCAAGAACTAAAAGATAAAATCGCAGAATCAGCCAAAGAACTGAATCGCTCAATGAATGCGGATATTGTTGCTAGGTTGGAACAAACTTTTAATGACCCATTAATTAATGATCCAAAAAGCATGATCGATAGGTTTGATAAGGTAATCTCTATTATCGAACAACAAGATACGACTATTAAAAATCAAGACCAGACCATCACAACCCTAAAAAATATGCTAGACGAGCTAACTGTTTCAACGGCTCAGGCAGTAGAGTTGCTTAAGAAAAAAGCACCTTAAGGTGCTTTTTTAATTATTGGAAGATATTCTAATTTCCAATCAGAAGATTTTTGCGCAAGCCTTATCCTTTCATTAATTGAAGAAAACTCTTCTCTCACTACATTAAATGTAGTTTGTGGAACAGGATAATTTCTAAATATTGCAAATCCGACTCCAATCGTACAAACAAATTTATCAAAACTGATAAAACGATCATGTGAAATTTTTTGAAAAAAACTTTCTCCTTTAGATATTAATTCAATTTTATTAAACATATTTTTATATTTTGAATCACATAAATCTGTAAAAAATTTATCAACTGGAAATGGCTTTGTTGCACAAACCTATCTGTAAAGGCTTTTTCAGCGATATAATTTTCAAATGAAGAAGCCTACACACAAAATCTACCGCACAACCAATT
>NZ_JAKZGG010000035.1:0-8847 GCF_022549455.1 Acinetobacter sp. NIPH 1852
ACGGAATTAGGTCGACCACTTACCCAAGTTACGCCTTAAATTTGGCTCAATTAGGGGCGCTTTGCATTTCAAATCTTTGTGCAACAAAGCCCTATAGATCTCATAACTTCATAAGTATCTAAACCTAATAATTCTCTAGGATCTTCTTCTAAATGGTCTTGAATAAAGTTTACGATCACTATAAATGAGTCGGAGATCATTTTTTGGACCGAGCCAGGTGAAGCCGTAGCATAGTAATGTTCTATATTATTTCTATAAGTTTGGACTTCATTTAGCTTTTTCCAATTTACGTTAATATTAAGACTTTTAAAACGCTCCTGTATTCCTTGTACATCTACAGTTTTTTTTCCTTCACCCACCCAAATAATTGAATCTATTTCAATTTTTGGGATGATTTTTTGTTTAATTAGAACTTCATCAGAACCATTTGGACTTAGTTCACTTAACTTATGTTTAAAAAGTAATAAAATTCCTGCAAATATGTTTCTAGTACAAGAAACATATCTTCTTACATCACTTGTAGCCATTTCATAGTCTTCAATCCCTAAAGATATTGAATCAACAGCATTCTGTAAGATTGACATTCTAGGACCTAACTTCAATTAAATTTTTCTAAAATTAATATAATACACGTTATGCTAATTCAAAAATGAGAGCTTAAGCTCCTATTTTTATCGATGATTTTTTAATTCTTTAAGCATAGCATCCCGTAAGATTTCATTCATACGTGTTTGATAACCTTTCCCTTGTGCTTTGAACCAAGCAAGCACATCAGCATCTAACCGAATTGAAGTTTGTTGCTTCACTGGACGGTAGAATTGATTTTGGCGTACAGCATTACTCCAGTCGGTAATTTCAGGAATATCTGATAGATCTAGGTGATCGTCAGGAACCGTTCCCTTAGCAAGCAAGCGTTTAATTTCAGCATCTTGCTTGTCGCTGAATTTTTCATTCAGTTCTTTGCGTGAGTGTCTAACCATGCTCATATTTATCTCGCTCCGCTTTAGTTACCTGTCTTGCGCTAATAATTCTTATGATTCCACAGTCATCTTCATCAAAGATGGTGTGAGCTACTAAGAGCATTAGTACGCCTTTTACTTTCCCAATGGTCTGCCAACGTTCTTCACCATCGGTATGTCTATCCTGGATTGAGATCCTCAGCGGATCATCAAAAACAAGGCTTGCCGTTTCGAAAGAGACATCGTGCTTTTTCTGATTCTTTCGATTCTTTGCTTCATCCCATTCGAAATACTGTTCCATAAAAACATTCAAATTTGTATATACAATAATGTATCACGAAATTGTATCACTCAAGTTGAGAAGCGTAATTTTTAGTCTGATTTATTGGCAAGAACTATCAAAATCGATCATAAAAAAGCTGACTTGTTTCAAAATCGGCTTTTTGGGGCACTGTTGCAAATAGGCTGACATGATAAGTTAAATATCTTATTTATTTCGAGATACAGCAGATGAATCCCTTCCACGGTCGGCACTTTCAAGGTGAAATCATTCTTTGGGCTGTTCGTTGGTATTATAAATATGGCATCAGCTATCGTGAATTTCAAGAAATGCTCGCTGAACGAGGCATAAATGTGGATCACAGTACAATTTATCGTTGGGTTCAGCGTTATGCTCCAGAAATGGAAAAACGGTTACGCTGGTATTGGCGTAATCCTACAGATTTACATTCATAGCATATGGATGAGACTTATATCAAAGTGAAGGGGCGATGGACTTACATGTATCGTGCAGTTGATCAACGTGGTCATACGATTGACTTTTACCTTTCCGCTAGACGGAACAGTAAATCAGCCTATTGTTTCTTAGGAAAGATCTTCAATACGGTGAAAAAATGGCAAATTCCACGGGTCATCAATACAGATAAAGCAGCGACCTATGGCCATGCTTTATCACGGTTAAAGCGAGAAGGAAAATGTCCAGTAGATATTGAGCACAAGCAGATTAAGTATAAAAATAATGTCATTGAATGTGATCATGGTAAGTTAAAGCGGATCATCAGGGCCACATTAGGATTCAAATCTATGAAGACGGCTTATGCCACAATTAAAGGTATTGAAGTCATGCGTGCACTACGTAAAGGACAAGCATCGTCATTTTATTATGGTCAGCCTCAGGGTGAAGTGTGTCTAATCAACAGGGTTTTCGGTCTCTAAGCTTTTTTGAAGGGAATATCATCGTCTCAAATCTCTATTTGCAACAGTGCCCAAAATAAGCATACAAAAGAAAAATAGCAGTATTAAACTGCTATTTTTGTTGTTTATTTAAATCGCTTTTAAAAAACAAACTCGATACCTGCACCATACAACCATCCTTTTTCTGAATTGGAAGCTTGTTGCATAGAAGTTAGCTTTTGTCCCTTTTCATATTGATAAGCTACATCAACAAAAGGTTTAATTCGTTTGGTAATCTCATATCTAGTTTTGATACCAGTTTTTAGTTCTGATAAACCTGATTTTGCAGCATAGTTAGAATCATCGCTAAATATTACATCTGCTTCGATATAAGGTTGAGTAATAAGTTTCTGAGTTAAAAGCAAATCACGTTCTAATTCAAAACTTGCTCCCCAAAAATTATTCTCACCGCCATAAAGATATGCTTGTGTTTCAAAGAAATAAGGAGCTAGACCTAATATACCAATAACCCCATCCACTCGATCGCTGCTGCTGTTATTTTTATCTTCACTATATCTTACCCCAGCTTGTACATCCCAAAATGGGGCTACGTTACGGCTATAAAGTGCTGATACAGCATATTTTGGATCATTACTTTCTGACTTTTCCGAATTGGCTTCAATAAATAGACGATTTTCATCTGTCCCAATCAAAGTTTCAAACTTCGTTCCTAGTGTACCCTTACCATCTTCATCAACTATCCATGCATTTTCAAGTTTTGTTGCTTGATAAATTTGTCCACCATGTTCTTTAAGATGATCATCATGAGATGGGGGTGATCTCTTTCTTGCGGTCAGAATAATATTATCTCCCCCATTTGCATTTTCCATTGAATAATATTCTGGATACAATTCTTGGGGGCTATATCTTAAGCCACCAGACTCCTGTAATAAGACTCTCATACCATTTGTAATATTACTTTCTTGTTCCGAAGTGCTGCTATTAGCAAAAGTTAAGTTTGATATACTTATTAATGCAATTGATAAGACTGTTTTTGAGAAGAAATTCTTAGTGATTTGCATGTGGATTTACTCCCTTCTCACTTATTGGGGGCTGAGCAACAATATTTTTTGAAACACTATCTTTGTCTACTTGGGCCACAATTAGTTTATTCATCATTCCTGCGCTCATATGGTAAAGCAGGTGGCAATGAATAGCCCACTCACCTAATTCATCGGCTGTAAGCAGAGTAGTTATAGTTTTCCCTGGTGGAACAATTACTGTATGTTTATTCGGCATACTACTAGGGTCTTGACCATTTTCAAGTTGCATAAACATTCCATGTAAATGCATTGGGTGAGCCATCATACTGTCATTTATAAATTTCAATCTAATCCGTTCACCATATTTAACTTCTAATGGCTCCGTTTCATTGAATTTTTTACCATTGATTGTCCAGATATAACGCTCCATATTTCCGCCAAGTCGTACTTCAATTTCGCGTTCTGGAGCACGAGTATCTTGTTGTTGGTCAAGAGCTTGAAGATCACTATATTGCAAAGCTTTTTTACCTACAGGGGTTGAAGCATTTGCCCATCCAAATACAGTATCGTCATTTGTATTTGATGAGTTTTTAGGAGCGGTATTCCTTGACATATCATGCTTCATATCTTTCATAGAAGACATATCATGATTCATATCTTTCATAGAAGACATATCATGATTCATATCTTTCATAGATGACATGTCATGCTTCATATCTTTCATAGAAGACATATCATGATTCATATCTTTCATAGATGACATGTCATGGCTCATCCCCATATCTTCCATAGTTAATAAAGCACGAGGGCGAGATTTAGGCATCTCAATTTGTTTGACTGCTGGGCTGCTTTCTTCATGTAATGTTCCCACTGAAAAACCGGTACGATCAATAGATTCAGCTTCAATTTGGTAATGTGCTTGTTTTGGTTCCACAATTACGTCATAAGTTTCAGCAGTACCAATACGGAACTCATCTACAGGAACGGGCTTTACAGGTTGACCATCAGCACTGACTACAGTCATTTTTAGGTTTGGAATGCGTACATCAAAGAATGACATAGCGGAAGCATTAATAAAACGAAGGCGAACTTTTTCACCAGCTTTGAAGTTACCCGTCCAATTTTGCTGAGGTGTCTTGCCATTCATTAAAAATGTATAACCAGTCACATCGGACATATCTGTTTTCAGCATTCGCATCTGATTCCACATAGAACGGTCTTGCCAAGTCGCTTTTAGCCCATCACGTTTAACTTGTTTTAATACATCGAATACTGTTTCGCGGCGGTTCTGATAGTAGTCTGCTTCTTTTTTAATATTTTTCATAATTTGATCACTTGTCGAATTATGAAAATCAGAAAGCAAAACAACGTAATCTTTATCGGTTTTTTCAGCAGCTGTTAGTGGAGTTTTATCTTTAGGATAAATAACAAAAGCACCATATAAACCGTCTTGTTCTTGTCCTTTACTATGTGAATGATACCAATAAGTACCATTTTGGCGGACTTTAAACTTATATTCATAAGTTTTATTAGGGGCAATGCCATTAAATTTGTTAAATCCAGGTACACCATCCATAATTCCAGGTAATAATAAGCCATGCCAATGGATTGAAGAGTCCTGATTTTTTAACTTATTGTGAACACGGATAACGGCCTCATCACCTTCTTCAAATTCAAGAAGTGGTGCAACGAATTTACCATTTACAGTAATTCTCTCAACTGGTTTTCCTGTGATATTTACAGTTTGTTCAGCGATTGTTAAATCATATTCTTTAACTGCCGCCATTACCCAAGTTGATGAAAATAAACCAACTCCAATTAAGAGTATATGACTTAACTTTTTTGACATTCTATCTCACCTTTAGAAAGGTCAAGATTGAAGTAATAAAGCAAATATTTAGTATAAACTTTAATACTTCTTTCTCGCTATTTATAAAATTATTTATTGCTACTAGGCATATTCATCTTTGAATGATCCATTTTAGAATGGTCCATATTCATCATAGAATGATCCATTTTTGACATGTCAGATGAGTTAGGAGACTGATGTTGACTATGATCTTGCTGAACTTTATTATCCTTGTTCATCTTACAAGGTTTAGAACACGGCTCTTGTGCTTTTTTTGCAGTTGTCACAGCATTAGATTTCGAATTTGATAGATCTTTTGCATCATTTGCCCAAGATTGAGTACCTGCGATTAATGCTCCCATGCACACTAAAGTAGTTAAGCTACGACGCAATACAGTTTTCATAAGTTTCTCTAAAATTAAGTTTCTTCGTATTATAATAAAACGCTTCACCGAACATCTGAGTGACTTGAAAATGACATTTTTGTAATCTATCTCAATCTTGGGTTTTATAAAGTTATTATAGGTTTAATGAATGACTTAGGATTCTGAGATGAGAATATTATTGGTTGAAGATGAACAAAAAACTGGTGACTATCTCAAACAAGGTTTATCCGAAGCGGGTTATATTACCGACTGGGTTACAGATGGATTAACAGGTAAACATCAAGCTCTTTCTGAAGAATACGACTTAATTATCTTAGACGTCATGTTACCCGGACTGGATGGTTGGAATATTATTAATGATATTCGTAAAAGTGGCAAAACAATGCCCATTCTATTTTTAACAGCCAGAGATCAGATAGAAGATCGAGTAAAAGGTCTAGAGTTAGGCGCTGATGATTATTTAATAAAGCCTTTTGCTTTTGCAGAGCTTCTTGCTCGAATCAAAACTCTCCTTAGACGAGGGCAGCAAAGAGAAGATAGTAATATTATTAAGATTGCTGATTTAGAACTTGATTTGAGAAAACGTCGGGTAACGCGAGCGGGTCAACGCATTGATCTGACGGCAAAAGAATTCGCGCTTATGGAACTTTTTATGCGTAGACGAGGTGAAATTTTACCAAGAGCGCTGATTGCTTCTCAAATTTGGGATATGAATTTTGATAGTGATACGAATGTCGTTGAAGTCGCTATTAAACGATTAAGAAGTAAAGTTGACAGTAACTTTACTCCCAAATTAATTCAGAATATTCGAGGAATGGGGTATGTACTAGAGGTAGAGGATGAATAATAATTTATTCAGAGCGATCAGTTTCCGGATCGGTATCATTTTCTCATTATCTACTATTTTCATTCTAATTATTATGGGTTTGTTCATAAATAAATTAGTAATGCATCATTTTGAAACTCAAGACCGTACCCAATTAGAAGGTAAAATCCAGCTTATTCAGAATCTTCTCCAACAGCATCCTAAAAATTCTCCAGAACTTAATCTTTATTTAAGAGATGCGTTAGTTGGACACCATGATCTTATGGTCCAAATAGAACGACCGACAGGCCAAATTTTATTTAGTTCAGCATCCTCAATCATTAATACTCAAAATTTAATCAAGTCAGCAAATAATTCATGGATTAAATGGCAAGTTCAAAATAAGACCTATCGTGGCATGATCTACACTACAGGTATAAATAGAAATTCTGAAATACAATCTGTACGAATTATTGTTGGGATCGATACATCAGAACATCTACATTTTCTAAAAGATTTTAAGCGTCAACTTTTGTATATTGGTTTGGCTGGTACAATTTGTTTAATGTTTTTAGGTTGGTTTGCAACCTGGAGAGGTTTAAGACCCGTGCAAAAAATGGCTAAGGTCGCAGAAGGAATTTCTGCTCAACATCTTTCAGAACGTTTAGAAGTTGAGCATACACCAACCGAACTAAAATCATTGGCAATCGCCTTCAATGCTATGCTGGACAGACTAGAGTCAGCTTTAGAAAAACTTTCCGATTTTTCATCTGATTTAGCACATGAAATTAGAACACCGATTAATAATTTAATGACCCAAACTCAAGTATGTCTCGCCCGTAACCGAGATATTGGTACTTATCAAGAAATACTATTTTCTAATTTAGAAGAATTTGAACGTTTGGCTCGAATGGTGTCCGATATGCTTTTCTTGGCAAAAGCAGAACATGGCTTAAATTTACAGAACTTACAGAATATTGACCTCATTAAAGAAGTTACCGCTTTATTTGATTTCTATGACGCTCTAGCTGCCGAAAAAAATATGACACTTCAACAAACAGGATCTGGCAATGTAAAAGGTGATCCTGCTATGTTACGTCGCGCACTCAGCAACCTATTGTCTAATGCAGTTAAATATGGAAACAAGAATTCTACAATACAGATAAAACTTCAACAGAATTTAGATAACACAATATTTTCAATTGAAAATGAAGGCCCTGAACTCTCTCCTGAACAACTATCCAGATTATTTGATCGTTTTTATCGAACAGATGCGTCTAGACAAAGAACAGAAGAAGGAACCGGCTTAGGGCTTGCCATAACAAAATCTATTCTTGATATGCTTGGGGCGACCATCCAGGCTGAATCCCTCAATGGTCGAATCATTTTTACCATTGTTTTTCAAAGTGAATCCATGCAAGGGGAATCGTTTTAACTCATTTTTTGAACATCCTCCATTTACCCGAGTTGACCTTACATAAAGCTCAAACTGAGAGCCAGAGCTACTCCAGCACCTATCATGGCAATTGTGTAGCCAATTATGATGGCTCGGCCAAACTGTGCCCCCCTGTCATCCATGCAATTGTCGCTTTGCTTAATATGTTGCTCAGTGTGGCCAGCCCTAGCGCGACAGCAGCCACATTTGTTGTTAAGCCTTCAGTACTATGCAGGCGGGCAAGTGAGACTAAAATAGCATCTACGTCTGCTAGCCCGGAAATAGTCGATAGTACGAAGATGCCGCTGGTGCCCAACCATTGTTTTGCTGCCGGAACCAAGACTGCCATGACAGCCAGGAAAGCAGCGAAGCTGAATGCTGTCCCAAGATCAAAAGGAGCCATTGCTTCTATTGTTCGATCGTTGTTTTCAGCGCTGGTAATTTGGCGTTGTCTCCACAGTGCCATACCCAGCAAAAGGATTCCCGCAATCATCATTGCACCACCAAAAGTGCTTAGAAGTGCGGGTTCAATGACGCCTATCAGTACAGCCATACGAAAAAACATGATGCCACAGGCAGCCAATGTTCCAGAAATAGCAGCACTGACCATGACGGGGTGCTGGCGTGTATAGCGTGCCAGTGCGACAGTTGCAGCTGTAGAAGATGCCAAACCACCCAATAGACCTGTCCAGAGTATGCCTCTTTCTGAACCGGTGAGCCGCATGGCAAAATGACCTGCCAGAGAGAGTCCGGCAATCAGGATCACTGCCCACCATAACTGGTAAGGATTTAATGCAGCAAAAGGTCCCATACCCGTATTGGGTAAGTAAGGTAATATAACGACAGAAAGTACCAGTAACTGTAGAGATGCGGTTAATTCACGATGTTCGATCAAGCGTAACCAACCATGTAAGGTTGGCTTGAGATCCAAAAATACAGCCACGATGACAGCCGCTGTTAATGCTAAAGTAACATTACCATGGGATGCATATGCACCTAGAACTAATGTCAACAGCATCGCGATCGTCGTGGTAGCGCTTAAATTACCGGAAATTTTTGCGGTACGCGCGTAGGATACCGTAAGTAAAAGGGAAAGCCCTAATAGGGGTCGTCTCAGGAAACGGAAAATATAGCACGCTAAGGATTTTCACTCCGACTTCTTTTAACGATATCCAACACGGTATTTTTGCTTAGATT
>NZ_JAKZGG010000036.1:0-3361 GCF_022549455.1 Acinetobacter sp. NIPH 1852
TTAAATTTCACAGTGTGTGCCTTACTTACGAACCAAAGAGTTATTAACGGATTAGCTTCATTGGGTCTGAATTGTAACTAGTTTTTCAACTAAATCAAGTTCAATCAGTTTAATCTACACTGACTGTTTGGATTTGAATCGAATTGATGCTTTATATACAACTGCTTGGGTGTTGTATAGTCAAGCCTCACGAGCAATTAGTATTGGTCAGCTTCATACGTCACCGTACTTCCACATCCAACCTATCAACGTCCTAGTCTCGAACGGCTCTTTAGAGGACATATAGTCCTAGGGAAATCTTATCTTGAGGTAGGCTTCCCGCTTAGATGCTTTCAGCGGTTATCCCTTCCGAACATAGCTACCCGGCGATGCCACTGGCGTGACAACCGGTACACCAGAGGTTCGTCCACTCTGGTCCTCTCGTACTAGGAGCAGATCCTCTCAAATTTCCAGCGCCCACGGTAGATAGGGACCGAACTGTCTCACGACGTTCTAAACCCAGCTCGCGTACCTCTTTAAATGGCGAACAGCCATACCCTTGGGACCTGCTTCAGCCCCAGGATGAGATGAGCCGACATCGAGGTGCCAAACACCGCCGTCGATATGAACTCTTGGGCGGTATCAGCCTGTTATCCCCAGAGTACCTTTTATCCGTTGAGCGATGGCCCTTCCATACAGAACCACCGGATCACTAAGACCTACTTTCGTACCTGCTCGACTTGTGGGTCTCGCAGTTAAGCGCGCTTTTGCCTTTATACTCTACGCGTGATTTCCGACCACGCTGAGCGCACCTTCGTACTCCTCCGTTACTCTTTAGGAGGAGACCGCCCCAGTCAAACTACCCACCAGACATGGTCCTCGCCCCGGATTACGGGGCAGAGTTAGAACCTCAACATTACCAGGGTGGTATTTCAAGGATGGCTCCATTAGAACTAGCGTTCTAACTTCAAAGCCTCCCACCTATCCTACACAAGTAAGGTCAAAGTTCAATGTCAAGCTGCAGTAAAGGTTCACGGGGTCTTTCCGTCTAGCCGCGGGTACACCGCATCTTCACGGCGAATTCGATTTCACTGAGCCTCTGCTGGAGACAGCGCCGCCATCATTATGCCATTCGTGCAGGTCGGAACTTACCCGACAAGGAATTTCGCTACCTTAGGACCGTTATAGTTACGGCCGCCGTTTACTGGGGCTTCGATCAAGAGCTTCGCTTACGCTAACCCCATCAATTAACCTTCCAGCACCGGGCAGGCATCACACCCTATACGTCCACTTTCGTGTTTGCAGAGTGCTATGTTTTTAATAAACAGTTGCAGCGGCCTGGTTTCTGTGGCTGCCAATAGCTCAGACCGCAAGGATCATCACCGTCAGCAGCGTACCTTCTCCCGAAGTTACGGTACCATTTTGCCTAGTTCCTTCAGCAGAGTTCTCTCAAGCGCTTTGGTCTACTCGACCTGACCACCTGTGTCGGTTTAGGGTACGATTCCTGTGTAACTGAAGCTTAGAGACTTTTCCTGGAAGCATGGTATCAGCCACTTCACTGTACAAGTACAGCTTGCTATCGACTCTCAGCATAGAGCACCCCGGATTTGCCTAAGATGCATGCCTACTGTCTTCCACCTGGACAACCAACGCCAGGCTGACTTAACCTTCTCCGTCCTCTCATCGCATTACACAGAAGTATTGGAATATTAACCAATTTCCCATCGACTACGCCTCTCGGCCTCGCCTTAGGGGTCGACTCACCCAGCCCCGATTAACGTTGGACTGGAACCCTTGGTCTTTCAGCGAACGGGTTTTTCACCCGTTTTGTCGTTACTCACGTCAGCATTCGCACTTCTGATACCTCCAGCATACTTCTCAATACACCTTCATCGGCTTACAGAACGCTCCCCTACCACGTAACTTAAAAGTTACATCCGCAGCTTCGGCACATAGTTTTAGCCCCGTTACATCTTCCGCGCAGGCCGACTCGACTAGTGAGCTATTACGCTTTCTTTAAAGGGTGGCTGCTTCTAAGCCAACCTCCTAGCTGTCTATGCCTTCCCACATCGTTTCCCACTTAACTATGATTTTGGGGCCTTAGCTGGCGGTCTGGATTGTTTTCCTCTTGACTACGGACGTTAGCACCCGCAGTCTGTCTCCCGGATAGTACTCATTGGTATTCGGAGTTTGCATCGGTTTGGTAAGTCGGGATGACCCCCTAGCCGAAACAGTGCTCTACCCCCAATGGTATTCGTCCGAGGCGCTACCTAAATAGCTTTCGGGGAGAACCAGCTATCACCAGGCTTGATTAGCCTTTCACCCCTATCCACAAGTCATCCCCTGGCTTTTCAACGACAGTGGGTTCGGTCCTCCAGTTAGTGTTACCCAACCTTCAACCTGCTCATGGATAGATCGCCTGGTTTCGGGTCTACACCCAGCAACTAAACGCCCTATTAAGACTCGATTTCTCTACGGCTCCCCTATTCGGTTAACCTTGCTACTGAATGTAAGTCGCTGACCCATTATACAAAAGGTACGCAGTCACCAAACAAGTTGGCTCCCACTGCTTGTATGCATGCGGTTTCAGGATCTATTTCACTCCCCTCACAGGGGTTCTTTTCGCCTTTCCCTCACGGTACTGGTTCACTATCGGTCAGTCAGGAGTATTTAGCCTTGGAGGATGGTCCCCCCATATTCAGACAAGGTTTCACGTGCCTCGCCCTACTCGTCATCATTGTATGTGCCCTTTCGTGTACGGGAATATCACCCTCTACGTTCGCACTTCCCAGAGCGTTCCACTAGAACACATACAACTTAATGGGCTGATCCCCGTTCGCTCGCCGCTACTAAGGGAATCTCAATTGATTTCTTTTCCTAAGGGTACTGAGATGTTTCACTTCCCCTCGTTCGCCTTGCATACCTATGTATTCAGTATGCAATACCTACCTTATGGTAAGTGGGTTCCCCCATTCAGAAATCTCCGGATCAAAGGATATTTGCCGCCTCCCCGGAGCTTATCGCAGGCTATTACGTCTTTCATCGCCTCTGACTGCCAAGGCATCCACCACATGCACTTAATTACTTGACTATACAACCCCAAACAGTCGACGTTACCTACAAGTAGTAACTTCAACATTTCAGTTTGACGCACTGTGAACTTAATCACTGTACAGCTTCAATCTAATTCATATACCAAAACGCTTGATTCAGTTAATCGCTAGTTCTCGCATTAATCTTTCATCTAACTGCAACACTTACGTATTACCGTTAAAATCATATTAATCGAGTTTTGAACAATTTATTTCAGACTCAATTCTACTAATCTGTTAATGAATTAATGTAACCTCGTCAGCTACATTAAACTGTGATAAATCACAGA
>NZ_JAKZGG010000037.1:0-3192 GCF_022549455.1 Acinetobacter sp. NIPH 1852
GCTGTCGTTTCACTATTAACGTTACTATCACCTTTGACATTGATCGTCTCGCCTAGGGCATAGTTATTGTTTGTTGTGCCATCACCAAAGTTAATGCCTTTTTGTGCTTCGGTCAGTGCCGTATCTGCTGTGCTTTGTGCTGCATTAGCTGAAGTCTGGGCATTATTAGCATTAGTTAATGCCGTATTTGCTGTGTTCTGTGCTGTCGTAACGTTGTTATTGGTCGTTGTTAATTGACCAAAGTTAACTGCGTCATTCGGTGCACTACCATCTGCAACATTGCTGATTACTTTACTGCCAGCATCAATTCCTGCTGTTGTAACGCTTGGTCCACCTGTGATCACTAAGCCATTCGTGTCTAACTTGCTGTTGCCTGCTGTTACGCTATCAACGGTTAAGTCTTTTGATGTCGCAACCGTAATGTCGTTACCACTACGAGTTATCTCGATGTTATCGCCATCAATGAATTGAACTGTATCACTCGATGCTACTGCACTCGCTGTATCACCATTCGCTTGCAGCTTGAACGTTTGACCTTGCAAGTTACTAATATCACTCGTGTTAGTCGCAATGTTGTTGGTGTTCGTCGTAATGTTGTTGGTATTGGTCGTGATGTTCGCTGTGTTGGTTGCAATATCTGTGGTGTTTTGAGCAACGTTGTTATTGGTTGTTGTTAATTGACCAAAGTTAACTGCATCACTCGGTGCACTGCCATCCGCAACATTGCTGATTACTTTACTGCCAGCATCAATTCCCGCTGTTGTAACGCTTGGCCCACCTGTGATCACTAAGCCATTCGTGTCTAACTTGCTATTGCCCGCTGTTACGCTATCAACTGTAATGTTAGAAGCTAAACTTAGTTGTACGCCATCTGCTGTCGTTTCACTATTAACGTTACTATCACCTTTGACATTGATCGTCTCGCCTAGGGCATAGTTATTGTTTGTTGTGCCATCACCAAAGTTAATACCTTTTTGTGCTTCGGTCAGTGCTGTATCTGCTGTACTTTGTGCATTGCTCGCATTGGTTAATGCTGTGTTGGCTGTAGTTTGTGCTGTATTTGCTGAGGTTTGCGCATTATTAGCATTGGTTAATGCCGTATTTGCTGTGTTCTGTGCTGCCGTAACATTGTTATTCGTTGTCGTTAATTGACCAAAGTTAACTGCATCGCTTGCAACAGTACCAGCAGCTAAATTCGTAATTTTCTGGTTATTTAAATTTGCCCCGCCATTTAAATTACTTGCACCTGCTACACTCAATGTGCCACCAGTGGCAAGATTACCTGCGGTTACAGTTCCAGTAAATGTAGGCGCATCTGCGATTTGAATATCAAGCGTATTACCAGTAATGACTGTTTTAACATTTGCATTTGAGCCTGCACCTATTAACCCACCAGTAATATTTAAAGATGATCCAAGTTTATTGGATGAAGTACCAGTATTGCCATTAAATGTGATTGCTTTATTAACAGCTGTGTCTAAGCCCGATAATGCCGCACCTACATTATTCACATTACCTGTTTTAGTACCAGCTGCAGGATCCGTTGTAACATTATAGGTTGGTGCTGTATAAGCATTCGTGGCTGAATTATATGCTGCTCCACCACCCAATGCTGTCGCTAAACGACTATGTGTATCATCATAAGCCTTATCTAATTGTGCAACATTCACTGCATCAGTGAGCGCAGCACCATCGGCGACGTTCTGAATACGTCGAGTTGCGCCAATTGTACCTACAGAAACCACACCATTTGTGGCAGATGGAGCAACATTTGTTAAGAATGAATTTCCTGATTGTGCCGTAGTCGTTGAACCCCCACCTAATGATACAGAGTTCTCTACACTAGCATTGGCACCATCACCAATAGCAATACCTTTCGTTGCACCAGCTTCAACAGTCGCTATATTACCTATAGCGATACCAAAATCTGCTTTTGAATAACTTTGGCGACCCACAGCAATTGCTGTGTTGCCCGTTGCTTGGTTGGCTGTTCCGACAGATACCGATGATGTTCCACTAGCAAGGTTACCAACACCCAAACTTACAGCATATCCATTGGTCGTACGGTTACCCTGACCAACAGCGACACCATGAAAATCACCTTCAACTTGGTTACCATTACCAACCGCCACACCTCCACCAGCACCTGTGGAGTTTAGGGTGCCAATTGCGACTGACGCACTTGTATATCCAGTTTGTCCATTTGGATAATTGACAGGTGTAGCACCACCTCTACGATCAGCAATTTGCTGACTGGTAGCGTTAGTGGCATTAATTGTATTTTGTTTACCTATAGCAACAGAATCTGGAGCACTACTAATAGTTGTTCCACAACCCATTGCGATACTATTGGTTGAGGTAGCCCCGCTAATCGTAGCTTGATTTAATGCACCGCATTGTAAATTGCTTGGAGAGATTGCTGTACTTGAAGTTTGACTACTAGCCCCCCCTCCCGTATTGACTTCTGCAAAAGCAAATGATGGTACAAGAATGCTAAAAATAGCAAAAGACAATGGCTTTAAGAAAAACAATTTAGCTTGTTGGCTATCCACTGAATTATTGATTTGACCAGCAGTATCACTCACACCGCTATTTTTAGTTTTACTTTTAGCAAGTTCTGAAACCGCTACCCAAACGCCTAAAGACGCATTCCAAACAACTTTATAAACTTTGTTCATATTTTTTTCCTAGACGTAAATTAAATCGTTAAAACATGTTTACTTATGTGTACATACCCGTCTATCAGGTAAATAAATGTAATTTAATGTTCAATAAAATAACTTTTTTTATATGCCAAGTAAATCACAATATTTTTATTAATATGCATTTCGAATCACAGACTACAATTCAATATAATGTCTTGCCTTTATTCCAAAAAAAGCTAGTTAAAACAATTACTAACATCAAATAAAAATTACACTTATCAACTAATCTCCACGTTATAAGTCGTAAAAAATGCATATACATGACAATAATTGACAATGTCTGACTTTTAATATTCAAAAAAAAATTGTATCAAAAAATAAAAAAAGTCAGCATAAATGCTGACTTTTTAATGAATCCATTGTTCTAACTGTCAGTTAATATTGAGTTAAATTATTAACTAACCTGAATCGCGGATAAGAAATTAGCTTGAAAAAAAGGTGGCTGAAAACCATTAGGGAGTTACCACACAACCTATGCCTTCAGCCA
>NZ_JAKZGG010000038.1:0-2450 GCF_022549455.1 Acinetobacter sp. NIPH 1852
GTGCTTGCATTAACCAGCCAGAAACAAGAATCGAATTTATCTCAACACTTGGAGAAACACGGGGTTAGAAGATTGTAATGAATTTATTATCAAAAATGGGGGCGTTTCTTGGTTTCAAGAATTCGCCCTCAATCATTTCTAGTCCTGATGATTTAGCCAGACTTTGGGGTGCTGATTGTGTCGTTGGTAGTCAGCCAATAACCCCAACACGAGCAATGCAATTAACAACTGTATTTACATGTGTAAGAGTTTTGTCTGAAAGCATGGGGATGTTGCCTTGTCGGCTATATCGCAAAGAGGGCAAGAAAAAGATTCCTGCTGAAGATCATAAATTACATGATCTTCTTTACGTTGCACCAAATGACTACATGACTGCTCAAGAGTTTTGGGAGTTGTTAATGGTGTGTTTGTGCCTACGCGGCAATTTTTTTGCTTATAAAGTTTATGCACTGGGCCAAGTTGTTGAGTTGTTACCGCTTGAACCCTCAACCGTTACTCCAAAACTTAAAGATGATTGGACTGTTGAATATCACGTTTCATTTAAAGATGGCGTGAAGATCCTTTCACAGCAAGAAATTTGGCATGTTCGATTATTCACATTAGATGGTTTAAATGGACTAAATCCAATTGCCTACGCTAGAAAGTGTTTTTCTCTTGGTTTAGATCTTGAGACGCACGGCTCAAATCTTTTTAAAAATGGTGCTGTTACTTCTGGTGTTTTAGAAACCGATGAGGAACTTACAGATACAGCATTTGGTCGGCTTAAAACAGAGTTTACTGAAAATCATACAGGGCTTACCAATGTTTATAAGCCAATGATTTTAGAAAAGGGACTTAAGTGGAAACCAACAGCACTCAATCTTGAAGACTCTCAATTTCTTGAAACGAGAAATTATCAATCAAATGAAATTTGCGCTTTGTATCGTGTGCCTCCGCATTTAGCGGGCATGTTGGAAAAAATGACACTGAATAATATTGAGCACATGGGTATGTCCTTTGTGAGTTATTCACTTGTCCCTTATATGACGCGTATTGAGTCACGCATCAAAGTCGGTCTGATCAAA
This sequence comes from Acinetobacter sp. NIPH 1852, assembly GCF_022549455.1. NCBI lineage: Bacteria > Pseudomonadati > Pseudomonadota > Gammaproteobacteria > Moraxellales > Moraxellaceae > Acinetobacter > Acinetobacter sp. NIPH 1852. The sequence continues at coordinate 1,065 of NZ_JAKZGG010000038.1, forward strand.
CCAAGTGAACGAAATAAATATTATGCCAAGTTCAATGCAGGAGCATTGATCCGCGGTGATTTGAAAACCAGATATGAGTCATATGCGATCGGTATCAACTGGGGTTTTTTATGTCCAAACGATGCTAGGGAACTAGAAGACATGGACCCACGCGAAGGCGGTGACATTTACCTCACACCAATGAATATGACGACCAATCCTGATAAGGGGAAAGATAGTGGAAGTTAAATATTTAAATGTTCCTCTAAAAATCAAATCTGTATCAGATACGGGTGAATTTGAAGGGTACGCATCTGTTTTTGATGTCATTGATAGTTACAGCGATATCGTAGTCCGTGGTGCATTCCAAAAGTCATTAGAACGTTGGGCTGAAAGAAATGATTTGCCTTCAGTTTTGTGGCAACACCAAATGGCTGAACCGATTGGACCATTTACCGAGATGAAAGAAGATGATTACGGGCTTTTTGTTCGTGGTCGTTTACTTATTGATGATGATCCATTGGCAAAACGTGCGCATGCTCATATGAAGGCTGGCAGTGTCAAAGGGATGTCGATTGGTTACATGCTGAAAGATTGGGAATATGACTCTGCAAAGGGTGCATTTTTACTTAAGGAAATTGATCTGTGGGAAGTGTCTATTGTGACCATGCCTGCAAATACTGAAGCAAAGATTACCGAAGTGAAAGCATCACTTCAAAAAGGCGAGATTCCTTCGCCGTCCAGTGTAGAGAAAGCATTACGAGAGGTAATGGGACTTTCTCAAAAACAGGCCAAGGCTTTTATGGCTAAAGGCTACAGTGCATTAGGTTCTCAGCGAGATGTTGAAAGTCAATCCAGCACAGTCGATTCAATTAAAGACTTAACAGCATTTTTAAGAGGATAAATACTCATGGCTATTGATGAAAAAGATCTTGGCGAAGTAATCACAGATCTAAAGGGTGCATTTGAAGATTTTAAAAAATCAAATGATAAAGAACTCGATGCGATTAAAGCGGAAAAGGCAAAGCAAGTTGAAGTGACGGATAAACTTAATGAAAAATTGGGTGATCTAGATGCTTTAAAAGCAGAGCTTGAAAATGAAATTAAACAAGCGAAGCGACCGGGTGCACCAAGTGGTGGGGATGTTGAAGCACATAAAACAGGCTTTTTACAATTCTTGCGCAAAGGTAATGACGATGGGCTTGCTGATCTTCAAAAAAAGGCAATTCAAATTGGTGTGGATGCAGATGGCGGCTATGCCGTACCAGAGGAACTAGACCGAACCATTTTGCAGTTGCTTCATGATGAAAGCCCAATGCGCAAAGTGTGTAATCAAATCACCGTAAGTACATCTGACTATAAAAAATTAGTCAGCTTGGGTGGTGCGGGTAGTGGCTGGGTTGGTGA
>NZ_JAKZGG010000039.1:0-2238 GCF_022549455.1 Acinetobacter sp. NIPH 1852
CCTTTTGATACCGCTTTGATAACCTTTTGATACCGCTTTGATTTTTTGTAATCTTTTAATCAACTTTTAGTCATCTAAAAGTCACCTTTTTGTACACTTTGCAACCTAAAAGTAATCTTTTAGTCATCCAAAAGTAATCCTTTTGTCTTTTTTGATGAATACGCCCTTTTTTGTACCGATTTTTGCAGATTTTGAATGAATATCGAATATGGATTTAAGGCGAATTTTTGGTATACACCATACGCACATAGTCATGATGCAAAAAATCTTCGATTTTTTCTTTTAAAATCAAAAGAATAAAACATTAAAAGCACTAAAAATCCAAAAAAAACCGTCAAAAAAATGTTTGCGAATGTGTACAATTGATAGCTAATTTATTGAAATTTATATGCAATTTTGATTACAACTTGAAAACATTGAATTATACGGGAACCGCCTTTTTATATTCAGGAATCAGCTCCTTTAAAACCCGTTGAATGTTGTCTTTATCCTCGATCTGCAAGTTATCCCGATAGTGAATTAAATCGGCTATCTGTTTTTCAATTTTTGTCTTTTCTGCTGGTGCGGCACTCTTAGATTTTCGGGATAGTAGGAATATATAACCGCAGATATTTTCCCTCGCAATTTCATAATTAACGATGTCGGTATATTCAATTTGAACGCCTTGAAAGTTGGCTGTTAGGTTCTCCAGTTGCATCATGGTTTAAATCCTGCTTTTTCTAAAATAGGGTAAAGTTTTCTAAACTTTTCAGGCTGTAAAAGCATATCAGCGATACGGATAGCAAATTGCTGAAAGCTTTCAGTACCCTGTGAATAGCTAGACATTTCGGGCATTTCAGACATTTTATTTGCAAATAAATGACGTTGTGCATCGGTCATTTTGATGAAAAAGTCGGGCGTGTTGGGGTCTCGTTTAGGGTCTAGTGTTTTAGGTTTTTGTTTCTGCTTAATCGTAAATTTTATATGAGTGAATTTACGCCCTGTTTTTTGAGGTTCTGCTGTAACTTTTAAGTCGGTTTGCTCGTTAATTTCTTCAATGGATGGGTCTATAACCCAAGCAATTAAATTTCCCGTTGTTTTGTATCTTGAGCCTAAATCTAGCATTACTCTTAAATCATCTATGGCTATTGAACGCTCCCCAACAGATTTATATTGAGTTAGTAGCTCATAGATGCGTACAGAGTATGCCCCCTGCATTTTTGATACTTCAGATAGCATATATTGAGTGAAATTCGCTTTTACATTGGATATAAATGGCAATATATCCTTAGAAAACCTAAGAGCAACAATACTCTGATTTTCTGTAAACTCTATACGTTGAACCCAACGCATTTTTATCAGTTTGTCATCAATAACTAGGCTAATAGAACGCTCATACAAGCGGTTTACAGCTTCTTTTAAGTCCCTGTAAGCTGTTTTCTCATGCACCCCTAAAGCCTGTAAGTCTTGGATACTGACAGTATAGATTTCATCATCTGACACTTCACACATTTTAGGTATCTTGGCGATAGCCGATAAAACAACACGCTGTTCAACAACAGATAGGCGATAACTAGCCTCAATAACTTGGTTCGATTTCACTACTAATTCATTTTGCATAATTCTGTATTCATTTTAAGTATTAGAGATAATTTATACTAATATATTAGAAAAATCAATCTCTAATAGTTAGTAGTCAATCTCTAATAGTTAGTAGTCAATCTCTAATAGTTAGAGTAGTAACAACATGATTATAAAAGAGAAAAACAGCCCTAAAATATTTAAAATATTAAAAATATTAAAAAAAGAGAAAAAGCAAAATCAAAGGCAAAATCAAAGGCTATGGCACTCGCTTCGCTCGTGTCGTTTCAAGAGCAAAAGCAAAGTCAAAAGCATTGATAATGTATTCGCTGCGCTCATACTTTTTGAAAAGCAAAAGCTTCAATGTGTCACTCGTAGACACTCGCTAAAAAATATCTTCAGTAATTCCAAAAGAGCAAAAACTGTTTTTCAGAGGGGGGAAATAAGCGAATTTTCTTTGTGTCACTCGTAGACACTCGTTTGGTTAATTCCTCTTAGCGTCAAAAGAAAAAAACAAAGCGAACGAAGTGTGAGCGACATAACGATAGATCGTTTATTTCTCTCCTTGATTACAGCTTTTTCTTAATTGGATTTTTGACAATAAGGGAAATGAATGCAGGATTTGTTTTAAATATGGGCTTATTTTGCGTTTTAAGGCGTTTTAAGGCGTTTTAAGGC
>NZ_JAKZGG010000040.1:0-2093 GCF_022549455.1 Acinetobacter sp. NIPH 1852
GATTGATCATCGCATCAGGCAAATCGTTGGTCGCTGCCATGCGATTAATGATTGCTAATTTCTGCTCCAATAGTGAAAGGCGACTTTGCAAATATAGATCACAATCAGTAGTAATGGTTAGAGGTAACTCATTGGACTGTTTTAGCTGATTAAATTTATCAGCAGTCACTAAATACTCATCGAAGTCTTTGAATTGGCGAGAGCCTTGTACCCAGAGATCCCCAGCCCGTAGCGAGTTTTTAAGTTCAGATAACACACATATTTCGTAATAGCGGCGATCAATACCATCATCGGTAAAGACTAGTCTTGCCCACCGTTTTTTGATAAACGCTATTGGAGCATTAGAGGGGATTTTTCGTGTATTATCAACATTCATGCTGCGGAGCAACTCTACAGCGGCAAGCATATCTTTTGCTGCTGGGGCAGCACGCAATTTAAGTATGGCAAGAAGTTCTGGCGCGTAACGGCGTAAAGTTGCATAGCTCTCGCCAATTCGTGGTAAAAAATCAAAGTCTTCGGGTTGCGCCAGTTTTTCTGCCTCAGTAATACTTGCTGCAAAAGCATCCCATGAAATAACAGTTTCGATGGCGGCAAACGGATCACTGCCATTTTGCTTGGCATCTAGCAAGGCTTTCCCGATAAGCCCATACAAACGCACTTTGTCGTTGATCGCTTTACCTGATGATTGAAATTGTTGCTGGTGTTTATTTTTTGCGATAGCAAATAGCTTTCCAATAATGCGATCATGCAGGTCAATAATTTCGTCGGTGATCGTGGCCATACTCTCCACAACGATTGCTACCAAAGTGGCATATCGACGTTGAGATTCAAATCTGGCCAAATCAGCAGGAGTCATTTGCCCACCTTCGCGAGCAATTTTCAGTAAGCGATTTTGATGAACGTGTTTTCCAATGTCTTCAGGTAGATCGATGGCTTGTAAGCACTTCAGCCGCTCAATGTGCTCAAGCATGTACTTTGAGTTTGGTTTAGCTGGTGACTGTCTAAGCCACCCCAATATTGTCAGTTTGCTGCCCTCTTTACGGTTCAGCAAAGCATCTATATTTTGACGATGAGTTTCTGAAAGTGAGCTCGTCAAAGCAGTATAAATTATGCGGTTGGCAGATGTGATTGCTTCTGCGCAAATACTATCAATTGCATTTATAGCTGGCAAAAGGACTGATTTTTGTCGTAAATTTTCAACGAGAGTTGTGGCTAAAATAAGACCTTTATCTGTCTGAAGGGACAAATCCACCATCATATTGACCGATTGCCGATAGTCACTCAAGGTGAATAGTTTGAACCCAAAAACTTTTTTCAATTCGGCAATATGTTCTCGTCTTGTTTGCTCGCGCTGACCATAATCATTCCAGCAGTCCACTGATATACTAAGTTGAGCAGCCATCATGAAAAGTAAGGGTTTGAATGGTTCGTCGTTAATACCCAATATCACTCCAGGGTAACGCATGTAGCAAAGTTGAATTGCAAAGCCTAGCTTGTTGGATGCCCCTCGATGTTGATGGACTATGGATTTATCAGAATCACTCAGAGTGTAATGCTGAAGCATAAAAGCTCTATCATCTGGAATTTCGAACAGGCTTCCCAATTCCGTGGACGACAAAATAGAATGGCGCGGCATGGCTCATTAGTCCCAAATAAACTAAACTATTAAAGGTACATTATTTTGTACCGCCACGCTTAGCTTTGCGCTGCAATTTCGCAAGGAGGTTCAATTGGGACAGAATGCGGCCATTTATTGCCGAGTATCAACGAACGATCAGTCCTGCGAACGACAGGAATATGACCTACGTGCCTACGCCAATCGTTGCGGCTACGATGTTGTCGGTGTTTGGAAAGAAACTGCATCAGGCAGTAAGGATGAGAGATTGCAAAGAAAATACTTGATGACCATGGCGCAATCTCGTGAAATCGATGCCATCTTGGTGACGGAATTGACACGCTGGGGCAGAAGCACCGTGGATCTCGTACAGTCATTACAAGATCTTGGGCATTTCGGGGTATCTCTGGTGGCACAAACAGGTTTGCAGTTTGACCTTTCCACATCTCAGGGAAAGCTCATGGCTTCTGTGATGTCT
>NZ_JAKZGG010000041.1:0-1973 GCF_022549455.1 Acinetobacter sp. NIPH 1852
TGGTGGAGACTAGGAGAGTCGAACTCCTGACCTCCTGCGTGCAAAGCAGGCGCTCTACCAACTAAGCTAAGTCCCCAGCTTATCATTGTGAATTCTATATCCTTAAATCTTTCAGCTTTAGCGATCAGATTTGGTGGGTCTGACAAGACTTGAACTTGTGACCCCACGCTTATCAAGCGTGTGCTCTAACCAACTGAGCTACAGACCCTCAGATATATCTTCAAGAAGAACAACTTGTTGTGGATTCTTACCGGCCATCAATCTTTCGTTAAGGAGGTGATCCAGCCGCAGGTTCCCCTACGGCTACCTTGTTACGACTTCACCCCAGTCATCGGCCACACCGTGGTAACCGCCCTCTTTGCAGTTAGGCTAGCTACTTCTGGTGCAACAAACTCCCATGGTGTGACGGGCGGTGTGTACAAGGCCCGGGAACGTATTCACCGCGGCATTCTGATCCGCGATTACTAGCGATTCCGACTTCATGGAGTCGAGTTGCAGACTCCAATCCGGACTACGATCGGCTTTTTGAGATTAGCATCCTATCGCTAGGTAGCAACCCTTTGTACCGACCATTGTAGCACGTGTGTAGCCCTGGCCGTAAGGGCCATGATGACTTGACGTCGTCCCCGCCTTCCTCCAGTTTGTCACTGGCAGTATCCTTAAAGTTCCCGGCATTACCCGCTGGCAAATAAGGAAAAGGGTTGCGCTCGTTGCGGGACTTAACCCAACATCTCACGACACGAGCTGACGACAGCCATGCAGCACCTGTATGTAGATTCCCGAAGGCACCAATCCATCTCTGGAAAGTTTCTACTATGTCAAGGCCAGGTAAGGTTCTTCGCGTTGCATCGAATTAAACCACATGCTCCACCGCTTGTGCGGGCCCCCGTCAATTCATTTGAGTTTTAGTCTTGCGACCGTACTCCCCAGGCGGTCTACTTATCGCGTTAGCTGCGCCACTAAAGTCTCAAAGACCCCAACGGCTAGTAGACATCGTTTACGGCATGGACTACCAGGGTATCTAATCCTGTTTGCTCCCCATGCTTTCGTACCTCAGTGTCAGTATTAGGCCAGATGGCTGCCTTCGCCATCGGTATTCCTCCAGATCTCTACGCATTTCACCGCTACACCTGGAATTCTACCATCCTCTCCCATACTCTAGCTAACCAGTATCGAATGCAATTCCCAAGTTAAGCTCGGGGATTTCACATTTGACTTAATTAGCCACCTACGCACGCTTTACGCCCAGTAAATCCGATTAACGCTCGCACCCTCTGTATTACCGCGGCTGCTGGCACAGAGTTAGCCGGTGCTTATTCTGCGAGTAACGTCCACTATCCTAGAGTATTAATCTAGGTAGCCTCCTCCTCGCTTAAAGTGCTTTACAACCATAAGGCCTTCTTCACACACGCGGCATGGCTGGATCAGGGTTCCCCCCATTGTCCAATATTCCCCACTGCTGCCTCCCGTAGGAGTCTGGGCCGTGTCTCAGTCCCAGTGTGGCGGATCATCCTCTCAGACCCGCTACAGATCGTCGCCTTGGTAGGCCTTTACCCCACCAACTAGCTAATCCGACTTAGGCTCATCTATTAGCGCAAGGCCCGAAGGTCCCCTGCTTTCTCCCGTAGGACGTATGCGGTATTAGCATCCCTTTCGGAATGTTGTCCCCCACTAATAGGCAGATTCCTAAGCATTACTCACCCGTCCGCCGCTAGGTAATGTAGCAAGCTACATCACCCCGCTCGACTTGCATGTGTTAAGCCTGCCGCCAGCGTTCAATCTGAGCCATGATCAAACTCTTCAGTTTAAAATCAGTAGTACCTTTAAAGGGTACCAATCTTGGCTCATCAATTTTCTGACAAATATTTCTCAAATAAACTTCGAGTAATTTCTACCATCTAATCAATGAAAATAATTTCGATCGATTAACCAGTAAAAATCCACACAAGTTGTTCTTCTTCAATTCTTAATGA
>NZ_JAKZGG010000042.1:0-1289 GCF_022549455.1 Acinetobacter sp. NIPH 1852
CTCAAGTAGTTTAAGCTGAGTTTTCTTATTTAATTTACAATTGGTTAGCTTCATTTTCATAGATTAACATAGTGCTAATCTAGTACAGCCCCAAAAATTTTAAACCACTTAACTTATAGGAACCATCAATGAAAAAAATTGGCATATTGACGCTTAGCTTAGCCCTGCTTGGCTGTGGCGAAAATCAAAATAACTCACAAAGCAACACGGCTCCCCAATCTAGAGTAGCAACATCAACAAGCTTAAGTTTACGTAGTCTAAATCAGAGCGAAACATGTCAGTATAGCTTTGATGCAACACAAGAAGATTATAATGATTTATGGAACAATCAAAATTCAGACTATCTGATGGCTATATTTCCAAACATTAATGGGCAGAAGTTTAGCTTAACTGTTGCTCCTCCATATTTTTCAATTAATGACCCTGAGTATGGTACTTTTAATTATTTACAATACTTAGCTACCAGTAAAGCAAGGTTTTATTCGGCAATAAATTCTCCATATTTTCCATACTTGCAAGATGGTTTAGGTGATTTCAACTTACCAGCAACAGGGATTCTTGCACTGGAAATGCAGCTCGATATTCCTGGTGCTCCTCTTAATGGTGGTTACTATGGAAAGCAAGGTTCATCTTATTTCGCAGATATTAATTTTAATGGAATCACAGAGAATGGGTATGTTGTAAGGTCAGGATATAGCTTCATGGCAGGTAGCGCTGATCCTGATTTTGGAGAAAACCCACCATTCGTATTATTTATGCTGGGTTACCCAAATAGTGATGATACTGAGTATACTTCAGTTGCTTATTACTACAATAAAATGACTAACTATCAAAGCAAATATCATCGTTTAGGTATCTATATCAACCAAAATACCAAACAGGTCGGATTTATTGTCAATGGCGTTGATCAAGGGTATCAAGGAACACTCCCTGCAGCATTGAAAAATATAGGTTTTGACATTCGTAGCTGGGTTGGTTCTGATAGGGATGGTAAATTCTCTGATAAACTCGCAGGATTAGAATTTTCATCAGAGCTAATCACTGACCGCAATGCCCTACAGTTCACTTACCCCCAAGGTACGACTGACATCTGTGGTAATAATATTTAAGTCATAAAAATTTAAACCCAATCTTATGATTGGGTTTTTTATATCGACATTAAAGAACATATCTGAGCATTTTCATTACTATCTATTAACCCGAATCGTGCTTAAGCCAATGATTCCATTACTCGAATGGTTGGCTTGTTTTGATGACATAATTGGTAAGCACATAAAGATGCATAAATT
>NZ_JAKZGG010000043.1:0-1091 GCF_022549455.1 Acinetobacter sp. NIPH 1852
CCAATGCGCAAAGTGTGTAATCAAATCACCGTAAGTACATCTGACTATAAAAAATTAGTCAGCTTGGGTGGTGCGGGTAGTGGCTGGGTTGGTGAAACAGCCGCACGTCCTGAAACAGGTACACCAACATTAAAACAAATTATGGCTTCCATGGGGGAGATTTACGCCAATCCACAAGCCACACAAACCTCACTAGATGATGTTTTCTTTAATGTTGAGACATGGCTACAAGATGAAGTTGCTCGTGAGTTTGCAGAAAAAGAAGGCTTAGCTTTCTTGCTTGGTGATGGAATTAACAAGCCCAAAGGTATTCTGGATAATCCTTTTGAAGCGACGGATGATAAAACTCGTCCATTCGGAACGATCCAACAACTGAGTTCTGGTACTGCTGGAACTTTTAATGGCGATAACCTAATTGATCTAATCTATTCAATTAAGGCGGGGTATCGTCAGAATGCAGTTTTTATGATGACCAATCTTACACAATCTAAAGCCCGTAAGTTAAAAGACAACGAAGGCAATTACCTGTGGCAACCTGGTCTACAAGCTGGACAACCTTCAACCTTGTTAAGCTATGGAATTGAAGAAAACAACGATATGCCAGAAGCCGAAGCGGATGCGAATGCTATTTTATTTGGTGATTTCAAACGTGGTTATACCATTGTTGATCGCATGGGAACTCGTATTTTACGCGATCCATTCACAAATAAACCTTATGTTGGTTTCTACACAACAAAACGTGTTGGTGGAATGTTGACAGATAGTAGTGCATTTAAAGTTTTAGCTTTAAAAGCATAATTCAATTTTGGTATTGAACGCCTCTTTTAAGAGGCTTTCTTTTTTTGGAGAGTTCAAATGCCAGTTATTACGGTTAAAGAGAAATTTAAGATTGCAATCGATAACGGTAATCAAGTTGTAGAGTTCGTACCAGGTGAATTTATGGTTGATGATCGTGTGGCTCATGTGGCCATTCACCAACTTAAAGTCGCTGTACTAAAAAAGGGTGGTAGCAAAAATGCCAATTCTGACACTGGAACAGGTGAAGCAGCGGCTCAAAATTGATAGCGAAGATGAGGATGCAGATCTTCAAC
>NZ_JAKZGG010000044.1:0-1083 GCF_022549455.1 Acinetobacter sp. NIPH 1852
GTAAGCTGTCATTAAAAAGTAAACATGTATTCTTTTCCGAATTGGTTTGATACTCTCTCCACCCATTGCTCTATTTTATCAGCTGTCATGACTTGAAAATCTCGCCAATAATATTTCATCTGCTTCCATACCATCTCGATTCGATTTAACTCAGGGCTATAAGCTGGAATAAAATACAAATTCGTCGAAAAGTTACTTTTAAGTAGCTCTCTGTAATCAGCCATCTTTTTACTTCTATGAATCGAGGCATTATCAACAATAAGAACCAATGGAAGGTTATAAGTCTGTTTTACTTGTTGAGCTATTCCAGTTAAATAGGCATAAAACCAAGTGCTTGTAACTGACTCTTGTAAACAACTTGTCACCAGTTTCCCCGTTGAAAGCAAACACCCCATGACATTAACTCGTTTTAATCTTATTGCATCAACCGCATGAACATCACCTATCTTTGTCCATGCATAGCGGTTATCAGGTGTAGATGAAAACCCTGTTTCATCAACATAACCTAATATAATTTCACCACGTGCCGCTTGCTCTCGTAATTTTTCAATCTGCTGTGTTGCTTGTTCAAATGCAATCGGATCTCTTTTTTTTCAAGCTATGACGGGTACGCTTGAAGACCATACCTGAATCACGTAAAAACTTACGAATGGTTTCAACAGACACGGACACTTCGTATTCTTCATGTAGTTTGACTCGGATTTGTTCTGCATTGAGTGGACTTGTATTGACCCAATCTAGGATTTTCGCCTGATAGTCTGAGATCAATGTATTGGGCCGACCTGAGCGATGACCTTCTTTAATCGATTCAAACTCATACAATTCCCAACGTCGGCGTTGTAGCCTTATGGTTTCTGGGATACGTTCTTGTAGAGTGGCAACTTCCGCAACACTTTTACCTTCAGAAAGCCAGAGAATAGTTTGGGCACGTTGTCTTTCACGCCAATGTTTTGCATGCTTGGCCAGAAAAATGAGTCGTTCTCGCTGTTCTAAACTAAGTGGTACAGAAACAATTCGAGGCATGTGTGAACATCTGTTAACTAAAAAAACTTTTTCGCATGATTAGTTATTTTTGTCAACTTA
>NZ_JAKZGG010000045.1:0-975 GCF_022549455.1 Acinetobacter sp. NIPH 1852
TAACCTGAATCGCGGATAAGAAATTAGCTTGAAAAAAAGGTGGCTGAAAACCATTAGGGAGTTACCACACAACCTATGCCTTCAGCCACCATGTTCGATTTTACATATTTCTTTTGCATCATTGATGACTTTTTTCAGAAATTTGAAGTAATTTATTGGGAGTTTTTAAAACGCAGCAACAAGCGTGTGAGAATACGAACTTCTCAATTGAAAGTTTCAGAAATTGTGTTTATCGCCATTTGGTATAAATGCTCACATTTCAATAACTTTAAAGCATTCTTCTTTTCATTAAAGCAAAATCACAGTCAACTCTTTAGAGCTTTACCATGCTACCAGCGGATGGTGTATCTCATCAGAGTCCATCAATTGGCACTGCATGCGTTACACTTTGCCTTGATGAAAAATAACACCAGCAATTATTTATGGATAGATTCGACGACACTACCTGTATGTAAAAATCAGCGTATTCAACGGCATAAATCCCTGAAAGCGATTGCAACCCGCGGCAAAAGTTCAATGGGATGGTTCTTTGGATGTAAGCTGCATTTAATGATGAATCAGTCAGGAGACATTGTTAGTACAGCTTTATCGAATGGGCATATAGCAGATATTAAAATGGTTGAACAATTAGTAAAAGGATTAAAAGCAAAGCTGTATGCTGATCGCGGCTATATTAGTCAGAAATTAAAGAGCAGATTAAAATCACAAAACATTGATTTAATTACATATCATCGGAAAAACATGAAATTTATTCAACTCTCTACATCAGATGAATATCATTTAAAGCAGCGCAATAAAATAGAGACTTTATTCAGCTTGTTAAAAGGACGATATAATTTGATCACCAGTAAAGCGAGAAGCATTGAAGGATACTTAGCTGGAATTTATGCATCTTTATGTGCTTACCAATTATGTCATCAAAACAAGCCAACCATTCGAGTAATGGAATCATTGGCTTAAGCACGATTCGGGTTA
>NZ_JAKZGG010000046.1:0-937 GCF_022549455.1 Acinetobacter sp. NIPH 1852
TGCACTACCATCTGCAACATTAGTAATTACTTTACTGCCAGCATTAATGCCTGCTGTTGTAATGCTTGGTCCACCTGTGATCACTAAGCCATTCGTGTCTAACTTGCTGTTGCCTGTTGTAACAGTCGTTAAGTTTAAGTCTTGGCTTAATGCAAACGCGACATTATTGCCTGTCTTCGTTGCAGTTAAGTTGCTATCCGCTGGATCAACCACACCGATATCAACCGTATCACCCGCTTTGATCGCACCGCTGTTTGAACCATTGGTTTGTAGGTTAAAACCACCTTTCAAAGTCGTGATGTCACCAGTGTTAGTCGCAATATTATTGGTGTTCGTTGTGATGTTCGCTGTGTTGGTTGCAATATCCGTGGTGTTTTGAGCAACGTTGTTATTGGTCGTTGTTAATTGACCAAAGTTAACTGCGTCATTCGGTGCACTACCATCTGCAACATTGGTGATTACTTTACTGCCAGCATCAATTCCTGCTGTTGTAACGCTCGGTCCACCTGTAATCACTAAACCATTCGTGTCTAACTTGCTGTTGCCTGCTGTAACAGTCGTTAAGTTTAAGTCTTGGCTTAATGCAAACGCGACATTATTGCCTGTCTTCGTTGCAGTTAAGTTGCTATCCGCTGGATCAACCACACCGATATCAACCGTATCACCCGCTTTGATCGCACCGCTGTTTGCACCATTGGTTTGTAGGTTGAAACCACCTTTCAAAGTCGTGATGTCACCAGTGTTGGTCGCAATATTATTGGTGTTCGTTGTGATGTTCGCTGTGTTAGTTGCAATATCTGTGGTGTTTTGAGCAACGTTGTTATTGGTTGTTGTTAATTGAACAAAGTTAACTGCATCACTCGGTGCACTGCCATCCGCAACATTGCTGATTACTTTACTGCCAGCATCAATTCCCGCTGTTGTAACGCTTGGCCCA
>NZ_JAKZGG010000047.1:0-917 GCF_022549455.1 Acinetobacter sp. NIPH 1852
ATCAATCCAAAATATGGCGCAGAGCCTGGAAGGTTATTTTATACACACATTTCTGATCAATACGCACCATTTAGCAGTAAGCTGATCAATGTGGGCGTTCGTGATTCAACCTATGTTCTTGATGGGCTGCTGTATCACGAGTCTGATTTACGCATCGAGGAACACTACACCGATACGGCTGGATTCACCGACCATGTTTTTGCACTCATGCACATGCTAGGGTTTCGATTTGCACCACGAATTCGTGATCTGGGCGATACGAAACTCTATATTCCAAAGTCAGACATAGACTATGCCGCACTTAAACCCATGATTGGCGGCACACTGAATATCAAACAGATTCGTACTCATTGGGACGATATTTTGCGTCTGGCCGCATCAATCAAGCAAGGGACTGTCACAGCGTCGCTAATGCTACGTAAACTCGGTAGTTATCCACGACAGAATGGTTTGGCATTGGCATTACGAGAGCTGGGGCGTATTGAGCGCACACTGTTTATCTTGGATTGGTTGCAAAGCGTAGAACTACGCCGTCGGGTTCAAGCTGGATTAAATAAAGGTGAAGCCCGTAATGCATTAGCGCGCGCCGTTTTCTTTTATCGATTGGGTGAGATTCGAGATCGAAGCTTTGAGCAACAGCGTTATCGAGCCAGTGGCTTGAATCTAGTGACCGCCGCCATTGTATTGTGGAACACGGTTTATTTAGAGAGAGCGACTAACGCCCTACGAGGGCATGGTCGCACAGTCGATGATACCTTGCTGCAATATCTGTCACCGCTGGGGTGGGAGCACATCAATTTAACTGGGGATTATCTATGGCGAAGCAAAGCCAAGATAGGTGGTGGAAAATTTAGGCCATTGCGCGCAATTGAAAAACCTTAGCGTGCTATATTTTCCGTTTCCTGAGACGACCCCTA
>NZ_JAKZGG010000048.1:0-897 GCF_022549455.1 Acinetobacter sp. NIPH 1852
AGAAACGCCATAATTTGGATTGGCTTTGGCCAAAACCTTCGGATCAGTCCAATCATCTCCTTCATCAATGGTCCAAATCCAACCGAAAAGCTCATCATCGGGTACCGTACCCAACAGCATTTCCTGCACTCGTCCACGTAGATCGTAGCAAGGCCCCTCAATATTGAAACCTGCTGTGGTGATCGTAAAGATCATTGGCTGACGGCGAGCACCCATACCTGTTTGCATCGTGTCATATAGCGATGAAGTCTGATGTTCATGGAACTCATCAACCACAGCACAGTGTGGTGACTGACCATCTGGAGGATCACCTGTGATTGGTTCAAAAACTGAACCCTCATCTGGTATCTCTAGACTTCCAGCATTGATCAAAATGCCTGCCGCTTCAATAAATTCAGGAGATCGAACGGCCATTAATCTTGCAGGTTTAAATACTTCCCAAGCTTGCTTCTCTGTCGTAGCACCAGCATAGACTTCTGAACCGAACTCACCATCATTCGCAAACATGTTAAGAGCGACACCAGCAGCAATCGCAGATTTACCATTCTTGCGAGGTACTTCCCAATAACTCTCCCTGAAACGTCGGAATCCATCCTTTTTTCGCGTCCATCCAAAGGTGCAAGCAATTCCAAACTTTTGCCAAGGTTCAAGCGAGATCTTCATTCTCTTCATTGCCCATTCACCCTTGGTATGGGGTAGCAATTCAATGAAAGCGATCTTCTTTTCAGCCAATTTAGGCTCAAATTTATATGGAAATTCTTTCTTTTTAGCGTGAATTAAGTCATTTAAATGGCGCTGACAAGCCAGTTTTACCCATTTGCACGTAGGTATTTTTCCTGAAACAACTTGCTTTGCCCACTTGTTTGCTATGTCAACGTTTGGGAAAGCTGTCATTTC
>NZ_JAKZGG010000049.1:0-712 GCF_022549455.1 Acinetobacter sp. NIPH 1852
GGGGCTGTACTAGATAAGGTTTAAATTTTAGTCCAAAACCTCAAAGTTTTTAGTTGTTGTCGAGGACTACCATAGTTAAATCTAAACTCACATTCTTTGATAAACAAGTAAAAAGAATCTTTAGGAATTCCATTGTATTTCCTTAAGGTTCTTTTTGCCTGATTCCAGAAATTTTCAATTCCATTAATATGATTCTTGCCATCAGCAAAATGGCTTGAATGATTGATTCTATAATGACTAAATCCTGCAACATCTAAAGCATTATAGCTATGCCAGTGATCTGTGTAGACAATGCTATCTGGAGTGATTTTTTTAGATATTACAGTCATTAAGGTTACAGATTTAGTATCAGGAACAATGACGGTGTAAACCTTGCTATTTCGTTTTAGCAACCCAAATACGATAACTTTACCCGCAGCACCCCTACCTCGTTTTCCTTTACGCGTACCGCCAAAATAACTCTCATCTAACTCAATCTCACCATCAAATATTTCGAGGGCTTCTTGCTCTAAATGATAGGCAATAATCTTACGAATTTTAGTATAGAAAAGAGCAGCAGAATTAGGGTGTATTTCTAACAAATCCGCTGCTGATCTAGCTGTCACTTCAAGCACAAAAAACTCAAGTAGTTTAAGCTGAGTTTTCTTATTTAATTTACAATTGGTTAGCTTCATTTTCATAGATTAACATAGTGCTAATCTAGTACAGCCCC
>NZ_JAKZGG010000050.1:0-639 GCF_022549455.1 Acinetobacter sp. NIPH 1852
CCCACATTGATCAGCTTACTGCTAAATGGTGCGTATTGATCAGAAATGTGTGTATAAAATAACCTTCCAGGCTCTGCGCCATATTTTGGATTGATATGTCCTGTACTTTCAGCTCTGCCACCTGCGCGGAAGCGTTGGCCATCTGATGAGGAGGTAGTGCCATCTCCCCAGTTTTCAGCGAAAGGTTGTTTCAATTGAGCATTCACCAATTCGGCCAATGCCGTTGAATAAGTTTCATCACGGATATGCCAAGCCTGTAGCCATGAGAGTTTGGCATAAGTTGTACCAGGACATGATTCGGCCATTTTCGTCAGCCCTAAATTAATTGCATCAGCCAGTATGGTCGTGAGCAATAACGCTTTATCCTTCGCAGTGTCATCCGTTTTCAAATGAGTGAAGTGTCGAGTAAAGCCTGTCCATTCATCGACCTCCATTAATAATTCGGTGATCTTGATATGTGGTAACAGCATTGCTGTTTGGTCAATTAAAGTTTGGGCTGTATCAGGAGCCACGGCATCGAGAGGTGTTATTTTTAGACCAGATTGATTGATCATCGCATCAGGCAAATCGTTGGTCGCTGCCATGCGATTAATGATTGCTAATTTCTGCTCCAATAGTGAAAGGCGACTTTGCAAATAT
>NZ_JAKZGG010000051.1:0-620 GCF_022549455.1 Acinetobacter sp. NIPH 1852
GACAGCGACTCAGACAGCGATTCTGACTCTGATAGCGACAGCGACTCTGACTCTGATAGCGACAGCGACTCAGACAGCGATTCCGATTCTGATAGCGACAGTGACTCAGACAGCGATTCTGACTCTGATAGCGACAGCGACTCAGACAGCGATTCTGACTCTGATAGCGACAGTGACTCAGACAGCGATTCTGACTCTGATAGCGACAGCGACTCAGACAGCGATTCTGACTCTGATAGCGACAGCGACTCAGACAGCGATTCTGACATTGAAGTCACACTTGAAACGAGCTTGACAAATGACAGCACGCCAGAGTTAACAGGTACTGTAAGTAGTCCGACAGCAACTATCGTGGTCACCATTGATGGTGTTGATTATGAAGCTGTGAATAATGGCGATGGTACATGGACACTTGCTGACAATGTTGTTGCAGAATTAGCAGACGGTGATTATGAAGTTACAGTCACTGCAACAGATGCAGAGGGGAATGAAGGTACAACGACTGGTATATTAACAGTCGATACCACAGCCCCAGTGGTAACGCTTGATGAAGTGGTCACCAACGACAACACACCTGAATTGACAGGTACAGTTGATGATCCAGAAGCGACAGTGGTTGT
>NZ_JAKZGG010000052.1:0-582 GCF_022549455.1 Acinetobacter sp. NIPH 1852
AGTTACTTTCGCAACAACACCAGCACCTACAGTACGACCACCTTCACGAATCGCAAAACGTAGACCTGGGTCCATTGCGATTGGGTGAATTAATTCTACTGACATTTCAACGTTGTCACCTGGCATAACCATTTCAACGCCGTCTTGTAATTGGATTGCGCCAGTTACGTCAGTTGTACGGAAGTAGAACTGTGGACGGTAACCATTTAAGAATGGAGTGTGACGACCACCTTCTTCTTTAGAAAGTACATATACTTCTGCGTCGAATTTAGTGTGCGGCTTGATTGTACCTGGTTTAGCAAGTACTTGACCACGTTGTACGTCTTCACGCTTAGTACCACGAAGAAGAACACCACAGTTCTCGCCAGCACGACCTTCGTCAAGCAATTTACGGAACATTTCAACGCCAGTTACAGTCGTCACAACAGTGTCACGAATACCAACGATTTCAACTGATTCGCCAACTTTAACGATACCAGATTCTACACGGCCAGTTACAACTGTACCACGACCAGAAATCGAGAATACATCTTCGATTGGCATTAGGAATGCTTTATCGATTGCACGCTCTGGCTCTGGAAT
>NZ_JAKZGG010000053.1:0-548 GCF_022549455.1 Acinetobacter sp. NIPH 1852
CCTGTGATGCCATCAATAATTCCACCACCAAGCAGATCTTCACCGATGACATGTTGGATAATATCAGCAGCAGTTGAACCATTATTAATGAGTGTACCGATCACACCAGTAGCATTACCCATCGCACCACCAAAATCAGCGCCAGCTAAATCAGAGATTGCTTCAAGTGTACCGTTGACGGTATCGCGAGAAGTTTCAAAAGTGAGCGTGCCAAGATTTGCGAGATCACCGACAGGATGTTCTGCTTGAGGGAACGCCCCAATAATTGTGCCAGCAACAGTGTCGATACCTGTATTGATGATTTCAGTTTTGAGGCTTTCAACGCCTTGAAGCACATCGATACCTGTTTGGATAACACCCGTTACAGGGTTATTGCCAAGATCACCACCAGTAATACCACCGATTATTCCTGTGATTGGACCAAGAGGACCACCATCACCGCCAGTAATACCACCGATAATTCCAGTGATTGCACCTAAAGGACCGCCATCACCGCCAGTAATACCACCGATGATACCTGTGATTGGACCTAAAGGACCACCATCACC
>NZ_JAKZGG010000054.1:0-521 GCF_022549455.1 Acinetobacter sp. NIPH 1852
TTGTTAAGCTATGGAATTGAAGAAAACAACGATATGCCAGAAGCCGAAGCGGATGCGAATGCTATTTTATTTGGTGATTTCAAACGTGGTTATACGATCGTTGATCGCATGGGCACGCGTATCTTACGTGATCCATTCACCAATAAACCTTATGTCGGTTTCTACACAACAAAACGGGTTGGTGGAATGTTGACAGATAGTAGTGCATTTAAAGTTTTAGCTTTAAAAGCATAATTCAATTTGGGTATTGAAAGCCTCTTTTAAGAGGTTTTCTTTTTTGGAGAGTTCAAATGCCAGTTATTACAAAGAGAAATTTAAGATCGCAATCGATAACGGTAATCAAGTTGTAGAGTTTGTACCAGGTGAATTTATGGTTGATGATCGTGTGGCTCATGTGGCCATTCACCAACTTAAAGTCGCTGTACTAAAAAGGGTGGTAGCAAAAATGCCAATTCTGACACTGGAACAGGTGAAGCAGCGGCTCAAAATTGATAGCGAAGATGAGGATGCAGATCTTCAAC
>NZ_JAKZGG010000055.1:0-509 GCF_022549455.1 Acinetobacter sp. NIPH 1852
CTCTGATCCAGCAACAGCGATTGTAGATGCGACAGCCCCAGTGGTAACGCTTGATGAAGTGGTCACCAACGACAACACACCTGAATTGACAGGTACAGTTGATGATCCAGAAGCGACAGTGGTTGTCACCATTGATGGTGTTGACTACGAAGCAGTAAACAATGGCGATGGCACATGGACGCTTGCGGACGATGTTGTTGCAGAACTTGCAGATGGCGATCACGAAGTGACGGTTACTGCGACAGATGCAGCAGGCAACGAAGGCAGCACCACAGGTACCATCACCATTGACACGGTTGCGCCAGACGCACCAGTGATTGACCCAGTCAATGGTACTGATCCGATCACCGGTACAGCAGAACCAGGCACAACAGTGACTGTGACCTTCCCAGATGGCAGCGAAGCAGAAGCGATTGTTGACGAAGATGGCAACTGGAGTGTTCCAAACCCAGGCAATCTAGAAGATGGAGACGAAGTTACTGCGGTTGCAACAGACCCAGCAGGCAACA
>NZ_JAKZGG010000056.1:0-506 GCF_022549455.1 Acinetobacter sp. NIPH 1852
TTTTGATAATAAATTCATTACAATCTTCTAACCCCGTGTTTCTCCAAGTGTTGAGATAAATTCGATTCTTGTTTCTGGCTGGTTAATGCAAGCACGCGACTGATACCCATCAATAATGCGACAGCACCATCAATCTTCTTTGCACTTTTCTCTTTACGAGGAAAATCATTTTCATTGGCATCAGGCTTACTAATTACGTTTCCGATCATCCAAGATAAAATCGGATTCCCATCATGATGGAAACGTCCGGATGAGATCGCTGCTACTAGCTCTTTCATCGCGGGTGAAAAGGTTTTCACATTCTTTGGAATTTTCACTGCCTCATATCCCGCATCTGTAATGTCACGTGCAACCTGAAAACCACCCCATTCATCATAAGGAACCTCAGTCAGAGGTACTTTACTGGCATCGTTAATCAGATCACTTGCGACAAGCGTAAAATCATTTTCATAACCATCATGAACTTCTAAAAACCCTAGATTCATCCACTTCTGATACCGATCAAT
>NZ_JAKZGG010000057.1:0-500 GCF_022549455.1 Acinetobacter sp. NIPH 1852
CCGATAATTCCAGTGATTGCACCTAAAGGACCGCCATCACCGCCAGTAATACCACCGATGATACCTGTGATTGGACCTAAAGGACCACCATCACCGCCACCAGTAATACCACCGATAATGCCAGTGATTGGACCTAGTGGACCACCATCACCGCCACCAGTAATACCACCGATTATTCCTGTGATTGCACCTAAAGGACCACCATCACCACCGCCAGTAATACCACCGATGATTCCAGTGATTGGACCTAGTGGACCACCATCACCGCCACCTGTAATACCACCGATTATTCCTGTGATTGCACCTAGTGGACCACCATCACCACCGCCTGTAATACCACCGATGATTCCAGTGATTGGACCTAGTGGACCACCATCACCACCGCCTGTAATACCACCGATAATACCTGTGATTGCACCTAATGGGCCACCATCACCGCCAATGCCACCTGTGATGCCATCAATAATTCCACCACCAAGCAGATCTTCACCGATGACATG
>NZ_JAKZGG010000058.1:0-493 GCF_022549455.1 Acinetobacter sp. NIPH 1852
CGACCTAATTCCGTAAATCTGTTAAGGACTGCTACACGTGCATGGATCTCATTCACTTGGCTATCAAAACTCCTTGCACTGAGTTTATCTCCTAATAATTTGATGCAATGCATCTTAGTTTCAACCAAACTTCGACGATGATAGCCTGACCATTTTTTCCATAGTGTCCTGCCTAAACGTTTAATTGTTCGAAGTAATTCATTTCGCTCTAGCGAGCTACTCTTTGTATCTTTCCATGGTTTCGCATTTTTTCTAGGTGGAATCACCGCATGCGCTTGCCGATCTGCAATGACCTGACGGCATTGCTTGGTGTCATAAGCTCCATCGGTATAAACAGAGTTAATCTGCTCATCTTGTGGAATCTGATTAAGTAAATCACCAAGCACCTGTGAATCACTGACATTATTGGTTGTAAGCTGAACTGCTCGTATTTGTAGGGTTTTAGCATCTATACCAATATGAAGTTTACGCCATTGGCGACGATATTCAGGTC
>NZ_JAKZGG010000059.1:0-467 GCF_022549455.1 Acinetobacter sp. NIPH 1852
GTTGAAGTCGCTGACACATCACCTGCTTTCACATTGGTCAGTGTCGTACCACCTGCACCCGCTAAAGTCACTTTGTCTTTAACTGCTGCATCGTCGTATTTCACTGCTGCATTGTCATTTTCTGCTTGTTGCGCTGCCAATGCATCTAATTGACCTTTGTTCACCGCATCTTTAGTGTTTGTACCTGCTTCAACGCCACTGATTTGGTTCGTTGTCTTGTCGATCACGACATTGCCAACAGTCACTTTGTCTGCTGTCACACCAGCGTTGTTGATTACAGTGTTACCCGTAGTCACACTGGTCAAACTCAAGTCTTGGCTTAATGCAAATGCGACATTATTGCCTGTTTTCGTCGCAGTTAAGTTGGTGTCTGCTGGATCAACCACACCGATATCAACCGTATCACCCGCTTTGATCGCACCGCTGTTTGAACCATTGGTTTGTAGGTTAAAACCACCTTTCAAAGT
>NZ_JAKZGG010000060.1:0-441 GCF_022549455.1 Acinetobacter sp. NIPH 1852
TGCACTACCATCTGCAACATTAGTAATTACTTTACTGCCAGCATTAATGCCTGCTGTTGTAATGCTTGGTCCACCTGTGATCACTAAGCCATTCGCGTCTAACTTACTATTGCCTGTTGTAACAGTCGTTAAATTTAAGTCTTGGCTTAATGCAAACGCGACATTATTGCCTGTTTTCGTTGCAGTTAAGTTGGTGTCTGCTGGATCAACCACACCGATATCAACCGTATCACCCGCTTTGATCGCACCGCTGTTTGCACCATTGGTTTGTAGGTTAAAACCACCTTTCAAAGTCGTGATGTCACCAGTGTTGGTCGTAATCTGATTGCCTTGATTCGTTACAGTCGTGTTCAGTGTGCTGATATCGCCTGTGTTCTTCGCAATGTTGCTGGTATTGGTTGCAATGTTCGTGGTGTTTTCATCAACCTTTTGATTGGTTGT
>NZ_JAKZGG010000061.1:0-433 GCF_022549455.1 Acinetobacter sp. NIPH 1852
TTAATCAGATCACTTGCGACAAGCGTAAAATCATTTTCATAACCATCATGAACTTCTAAAAACCCTAGATTCATCCACTTCTGATACCGATCAATTACCTGTTTTTCCTCACCGTTCATCACAGTGTCTTCTGGCAGATAGAAGCGAGGATCAATGCAGTAGTAATGCAACTTTCCATCCTCAATCCTGTAGAACAAATTGATTCGAGCACAAATATCTATTTTGGATGCCAAGTCGATTGGCATTAAACATGGAACAGTCGAAAAATCTTCAAATTTAAGGTTTTTATCCGTACAACCTTGCCACTTTTCCATGTTGAAATAGGCAGTTCGAGAAGACACCCAAACGTTTAGATGCTTGGTCTTAAATGCGTTTTGTTTAGATGCATTCTGTATAGCTCGACGCTGCTGTGATTCTAGATAGTCACCGTAGA
>NZ_JAKZGG010000062.1:0-433 GCF_022549455.1 Acinetobacter sp. NIPH 1852
CCATTCCTTAGTTAAATATTCAGGGTTATTATCATCTTGAGATTCAGTATATTTCTGAACGGTAATGCGGTGTTTAAGTTTTCCAAACTCCATAAATCACCCCATATTGATAAACCGATGTCGATTCCAAGCCCATGTTGATGATTTAGGTAATAACTCCATGTTGCCTGTTGCTTCAGGGTTTTCATGCCAATATCCAATTAAGGCTAAAGCACCCTGAACAATGAAAGGCGATACATGTATCCCATTGGTGACATCTTCAGGAATAACCTCACCCACTTCATACAGTTTTCGATTTGTTACTTCTTCAAATGCAGAAAGCGAAGCATCTATTAATAGTTGAAGATCTGCATCCTCATCTTCGCTATCAATTTTGAGCCGCTGCTTCACCTGTTCCAGTGTCAGAATTGGCATTTTTGCTACCACCCTTTTT
>NZ_JAKZGG010000063.1:0-431 GCF_022549455.1 Acinetobacter sp. NIPH 1852
GGCTTTGTTGCACAAACCTATCTGTAAAGGGTTTTTCAGCGATATAATTTTCAAATGAAGAAGCCTACACACAAAATCTACCGCACAACCAATTGGCCCGCATATAACCGAGCACTCATGAGTCGCGGAAATATTGCCATTTGGTTTGATCCTGCTACGCAATGGTATGCGCCATCAAAAGGCAAACAAGGGCGAAATCAAACCTACTCCGACGCAGCCATCCAATGCTGCTTAATGATTAAATCCTTATTCCGTCTGTCTTTACGTATGGTCACTGGCTTTGTGCAAAGTCTGATTAAACTTTGCGGATTAAATTGGATAGCTCCAGATTA
This sequence comes from Acinetobacter sp. NIPH 1852, assembly GCF_022549455.1. Taxonomy (NCBI): domain Bacteria; kingdom Pseudomonadati; phylum Pseudomonadota; class Gammaproteobacteria; order Moraxellales; family Moraxellaceae; genus Acinetobacter; species Acinetobacter sp. NIPH 1852. The sequence goes on from NZ_JAKZGG010000063.1 coordinate 333, forward strand.
CACCACGCTTTGTAGAAGACAAAAGCATATTGATATTGTAATCAGCTACCAAAAAAGTAGCGATGGGCTGCATCTACTCATGGACTCTACAGGCATGAA
>NZ_JAKZGG010000064.1:0-424 GCF_022549455.1 Acinetobacter sp. NIPH 1852
TTAGATCAATTAGGTTATCGCCATTAAAAGTTCCAGCAGTACCAGAACTCAGTTGTTGGATCGTTCCGAATGGACGAGTTTTATCATCCGTCGCTGCAAAAGGATTATTTAGAATACCTTTAGGCTTGTTAATTCCATCACCCAGCAAGAAAGCTAAGCCTTCTTTTTCTGCAAACTCACGAGCAACTTCATCTTGTAGCCATGTTTCAACATTAAAGAAAACATCATCTAGTGAGGTTTGTGTGGCTTGTGGATTGGCATAAATCTCACCCATGGTAGCCATAATTTGTTGTAATGTTGGTGTACCTGTTTCAGGACGTGCGGCTGTCTCACCAACCCAGCCACTACCCGCACCACCCAAGCTGACTAATTTTTTATAGTCAGATGTACTTACGGTGATTTGATTACACACTTTGCGCATTGG
>NZ_JAKZGG010000065.1:0-332 GCF_022549455.1 Acinetobacter sp. NIPH 1852
GAGTTTTGAACAATTTATTTCAGACTCAATTCTACTAATCTGTTAATGAATTAATGTAACCTCGTCAGCTACATTAAACTGTGATAAATCACAGAGGTTAATAAATCAGTCAACAGACTGTTTCACTAAGCTCTATAATCTTTAACTTCGTTAAGCCCCATCCTATGTGTGCCTGCGCACAGCATAGCTGTTTGCTTAAATTTCAAGGAAAAGCGTTGCTTTTCTGTTCTTGAAATTTGGTGGAGACTAGGAGAGTCGAACTCCTGACCTCCTGCGTGCAAAGCAGGCGCTCTACCAACTAAGCTAAGTCCCCAGCTTATCATTGTGAATTC
>NZ_JAKZGG010000066.1:0-315 GCF_022549455.1 Acinetobacter sp. NIPH 1852
GAATTCACAATGATAAGCTGGGGACTTAGCTTAGTTGGTAGAGCGCCTGCTTTGCACGCAGGAGGTCAGGAGTTCGACTCTCCTAGTCTCCACCAGAGTTTCGAAACAGCAAAGCAACGCTTTGCCGAAACGCAAGACGAGAGCTATGCTCGAGTAATTGCAAAGAAACTCAGGGCTAAAGATTACAGAATTTAGTGAGTTGAGATATAAACTTATTAAGTTCTGTGATTTATCACAGTTTAATGTAGCTGACGAGGTTACATTAATTCATTAACAGATTAGTAGAATTGAGTCTGAAATAAATTGTTCAAAACT
>NZ_JAKZGG010000067.1:0-314 GCF_022549455.1 Acinetobacter sp. NIPH 1852
TTGAAATCACCAAATAAAATAGCATTCGCATCCGCTTCGGCTTCTGGCATATCGTTGTTTTCTTCAATTCCATAGCTTAACAAGGTTGAAGGTTGCCCAGCTTGTAGACCGGGTTGCCAGAGGTAATTGCCTTCGTTGTCTTTCAACTTACGGGCTTTAGATTGGGTAAGATTGGTCATCATAAAAACTGCATTCTGACGATACCCAGCCTTAATTGAGTAGATTAGATCAATTAGGTTATCGCCATTAAAAGTTCCAGCAGTACCAGAACTCAGTTGTTGGATCGTTCCGAATGGACGAGTTTTATCATCCGT
>NZ_JAKZGG010000068.1:0-275 GCF_022549455.1 Acinetobacter sp. NIPH 1852
TCAGCTCCTGAAGAAAAAGCACGTGGTATTACCATTAATACATCACACGTAGAATACGATTCTCCAATCCGTCACTACGCTCACGTAGACTGCCCAGGCCACGCCGATTATGTTAAAAACATGATTACTGGTGCTGCTCAGATGGACGGCGCGATCCTTGTATGTGCTGCGACTGATGGGCCTATGCCACAAACTCGTGAACACATCCTACTTTCACGTCAGGTTGGTGTACCGTACATCATCGTATTCTTAAACAAGTGTGACCTTGTTGATGA
>NZ_JAKZGG010000069.1:0-266 GCF_022549455.1 Acinetobacter sp. NIPH 1852
GAATTCACAATGATAAGCTGGGGACTTAGCTTAGTTGGTAGAGCGCCTGCTTTGCACGCAGGAGGTCAGGAGTTCGACTCTCCTAGTCTCCACCACGTACTTTACGGAGTACGGGCTAAAGATTACAGAATTTAGTGAATAAGAAGATCGAATGATCTTAGTTTATTAAATTCTGTGATTTATCACAGTTTAATGTAGCTGACGAGGTTACATTAATTCATTAACAGATTAGTAGAATTGAGTCTGAAATAAATTGTTCAAAACTC
>NZ_JAKZGG010000070.1:0-229 GCF_022549455.1 Acinetobacter sp. NIPH 1852
GTGACTCAGACAGCGATTCTGACTCTGATAGCGACAGCGACTCAGACAGCGATTCTGACTCTGATAGCGACAGCGACTCAGACAGCGATTCTGACTCTGATAGCGACAGTGACTCAGACAGCGATTCTGATAGCGACAGCGACTCAGACAGCGATTCTGACTCTGATAGCGACAGCGACTCAGACAGCGATTCTGACTCTGATAGCGACAGCGACTCAGACAGCGATTC
>NZ_JAKZGG010000071.1:0-216 GCF_022549455.1 Acinetobacter sp. NIPH 1852
ATTTAGTTGAAAAACTAGTTACAATTCAGACCCAATGAAGCTAATCCGTTAATAACTCTTTGGTTCGTAAGTAAGGCACACACTGTGAAATTTAACTCACAACGTGATTAAGACCCCAAAGCACCACAACAGTTTGCTGGCGACAATAGCAAGAGTGAACCACCTGATCCCTTCCCGAACTCAGAAGTGAAACCTCTTCGCGCTGATGGTAGTGTG